>JACRJI010000015.1:0-112500 GCA_016235665.1 candidate division TA06 bacterium
CAGTTTCTCCGTTGAGCGGAGAGATTTAACAGATCGACTTAAAGGCCCGCCTACACGCCCTTTACACCCAGTGATTCCGGACAACGCTTGCCTCCCCCGTATTACCGCGGCTGCTGGCACGGAGTTAGCCGAGGCTTATTCCACCGGTACCGTCATTTTTATTTCGTCCCGATGAAAAGGGTTTTACATCCCGAAGGATTTCATCACCCACGCGGCGTCGCTGGTTCAGGGTTTCCCCCATTGACCAAAATTCCCTACTGCTGCCTCCCGTAGGAGTAGGGGCCGTGTCTCAGTCCCCTTGTGGCCGATCGACCTCTCAGTCCGGCTACCCGTCAAAGCCTTGGTGGGCCATTACCCCGCCAACTAGCTGATGGGACGCGGATCCATCTTTTTGCGTCTTGCGACTTTGATCATCCTGAGATGCCCCAAAATGATGTCATGCGGTATTAGCCCCAGTTTCCCGGAGTTATCCCCCACATAAAGGTAGGTTATCCACGTGTTACTCACCCGTTCGCCACTACCATGCACTCATATTGCTACAAATGCATGACCGTTCGACTTGCATGTATTAGGCACGCCGCCAGCGTTAGTCCTGAGCCAGGATCAAACTCTCCATAAAAAAATATTAAATTTTATAAATGGAAAATTTAAAAAAACGATCCAGAAACTCAATCATATGTACACTGTGCTTGCTTGTTCAGTTTTCAAAGAACTAAAAATCAGTCGCTTCCTAACGTCCCGTAGAGTTTGTAATTATACACGAACAGCCCCTTAATGTCAAGTACCAATTTAAAGAATTATCATTATTTTTGAATTTTTATTAACAAAGCCCTGTTCATGGGTATCCGGCATTTAAAAACGGCCAAACATTTGACTTTTCATCCCTGTTGGGTTATCATTGAAACCAATCAGAATGATTAATTAGGAGGTTTATGATCCGCACCCTGGCCGTTGCTTTCATGGTGGCCCTGCTGTTTACGCTGATGGGCCTGATGCACTTTTACGTTTACAAGAGAACCGGCGCCCTGCTGGGATTGCCCAAAAGCCCGGCGCTTTTCATTGCCCTGACCCTTTTGACCATTCTGTTCCCGCTGGCCATGATCCTCTCGCGCACGGTGGACGGTCCTTTAGTGAGGGTACTATATATCGCCGCTGCTTCCTGGCTGGGCTTGGTGTTCCAATCGTTCACCGCCTCGGCCCTTGTCCACCTGATCCAGTTGCTTTTTGACCTGGCCCGCCATCCCCTAGGCCAGAGAACCCTGGGCTGGTCAACAATCGGCCTGAGCCTGCTGGTTTTCTTCTACGGCCTGTTGAACGCCGCATTGATCCGGACCACCGAGATAACCATCGGGATTAAGGGCCTAAGAGAACCAAAAGTCACCATCGCCCTGCTGACCGATATCCACGTCGGTGCGGTTTATGGTCCAAAATACCTGCAGAATATAGTGGACCGAACCAATGCCCTTAACCCCAACCTGGTGGCCATTGCCGGGGACCTGTTCGATGGTTCGGCCAAGCCTGATTACCGCCTGGTGAAGCCCCTGGAAGGCCTGCAGGCCCCTGCCTTCTTCGTCACCGGCAATCATGAGGTTTACGAGGGTCTGGACGTCACCACCGAACTGGTGTCAAAAACAGGAGTGACGGCACTGCGCAACCGGTTAGCTAAGTTCCAGGGGCTGCAGATCATTGGTCTGGATGCTCCCTTGCGGGAAGGAAGAAAATCCGGGATTTTTGATAAATTTGACGGTACTATAGACCCGGACAAGCCCTCAATATTGCTTTATCACATACCTGTAGGACTGGAACAGGCCAAGGAACGGGGGATAGACCTTCAGCTTTCCGGACACACCCACAACGGCCAGATGTTCCCATTCAATCTCTTGATGCCCCTGTTTTACAGATTTTACAACGGATACGGCCGGGATGGCGATTTTCAGATCTACGTCTCCCACGGAGTTGGCAACTGGGGGCCGCCTTTAAGGATAGGCTCCCGAAGCGAGATAATTAAAATTGACATAGTGCCGGCGGAAAAGTGAAAAGATTAAGGGACGGTTCTAAAAGAACCGCCCCTTATTTTGTCAGTAACTTATGCGCCTGCAGCGCCGCTTTTAGATATATCTTTTGCAGCATATTCGGCAGGTGGTTCTTTTCAAAGAACAAGTACATCGATCTCCGGTGTTCTTCTTCCATCCGGTCCTTCTCCTGCTCCGAACTCTTGCCCCAATGGTGAATGAGCCCGGCTTGGGGCACATAAAACGCCTGCCAGCCGTGGTTTGAAGCAGTCAGACAAAGATCAATATCCTCCAAGTACATGAAATATCTATCGTCTAAAGCTCCTGTCTGTTCCAGCATCTCCCGTCTTAAAATAAGACAGACTCCGGCCAGAGCGGGAACGGCGGAAGGCTGGTCATTCGGCAGACCCCGGAGCATGTACCGGGAAGATCCTGGATTGCCTGGCCAAATGGCAGTAATAGGTGATTTGCGGGAAAAAAGAATGTTAAGGTAACCAGGAATGGCCCGGATGGTAGGCTGGAGGCTGCCGTCGGGATTATGGACCCTGGGGCCGGCCAGACCTGCTTTCGGGTTTGACTCCATGAAATCGAATAAGCTTTTAAGGCAACCCGGCTCCACCAGGGTATCGGGGTTGAGCAGGACCGGGTACTTCCCGGATGAAGCTTTGATTCCAATATTACAGGCGGCGGCAAACCCCAGGTTTTGGGAATTGGCTATCAGCTTGGCTTCGGGATATTTTCGGGCCAGCATGGCCTGACTTCCGTCAGTTGAATCGTTGTCAACCACTATCACTTCGTAACTGATGCCCCCGGCCGCTTTGATGGAATCCAGGCACCGGGAAAGCAGTTCCCCTACATTGCGGTTGACTATGATCAGGCTTATGTCATTTTTAGCAGTCATTTGCAGCTTTTCAGTTTAGTCGGCTAAAAAACAGAGACGAAACAATTCGTCTCTGTTTTAAATTTTCAGGTCATCTTTCCTTTATAATTGCCCGGTCAGCCTCAGCCACTGCAGCCGCCAGACCATCCAAACCGCCTCGTAGACGATCTTCTTAGACATCTTGGACTGCCCCACCTTTCGTTCCTCGAAAATGATGGGAACCTCTGTCACCTTAAAACCTTTGTAATAAGAGTTGAAATGCATTTCAATCTGAAAGGCATACCCGTTGGATTTGATCCGGTCCAGGTTGACGGCCTCAAGCACTTTCCGCTTGTAACATTTGAAGCCACTGGTCAGGTCACGCACCGGCACTCCGGTCACCACCCGGGCGTAAATGTTGGCAAAATATGAGAGCAACAGCCTCTTCAAAGGCCAGTTGACCACGTTGACCCCGTCCAGATAGCGAGAGCCTATCACCAGGTCAAAGTCCCTGATCTTCTCCAGGAAGACGGCCAGCGTTTTGGGCGGATGCGAGAAATCAGCGTCCATTTCGCAGATCAGGTCATAACCCTTGGAAAGCGCCCATTTGAAACCGGTGACATAGGCCGTGCCCAGCCCCATCTTGCCCGGCCGGTGAATGACGTGAACCCTCTGGTCCTTTTGGGATATCTCATCCAAAAGCCTGCCGGTGCCGTCCGGCGAATTATCGTCTATCACCAGCACCTCGAACACCTGGTTCACCGACTGGATCTGGGAGATGATCTCGGCAATGTTGCCTTTTTCATTATAGGTGGGTATTATCACCAGCGCCTTCATGGAATGACTCCTAGGATTATGGTTTAAGGTTTCAACAATTGTTCAATAGATATTAAGTGAATAAGCCCGATTTTTTCTCAGCTTGCAGTTCCAGATCCTCCAGCACCCTCTTTTGATCCTCGATCTTTCTGGTAAGTTCATTCAGCTCCTTGCTGCGGGCCTGATACTCGGCGGCTTCCGCCGACAGTATCTTTAAGCGTTTTAGGATGACTGACTCCTCCTCGGACTTCTGGCTGACCGATTTTTGTTTTTCCTCCAACTCACGTTCCAGGGATGCTTTCATTTTATCCCAATTTTCCTTGAAGGAAGCGCTCTCTTTCTGTTCGTTTTTCAGGCTGATCAACTGCTGATCCAGTTCATCTCTCTGGCGCTGTTTGGCAGTAAGTTCTTCCTCATTCTGACGCACCATCTCGGTGACATCATCCAACTGCCTGTATTTGTCGTCCAATTGGCTCTGGACGGAAATCAACTGTTGTTTTACCTGTTTTTTGGCGGTCTCCGTCTCTTGTGCCATCTGTAAAAGCTCATCGTTCTGGTTTTTCTGCCTTTGCTCCATTTCCTGGCGGGCCTGGTCTTTGGCAGCCTCGATCTCCTGGTTCAGCCTCCTAAGCTCTTCGTTCTGGTCTTTCCGATTTTGCTCCATTTCATGACGGGCCAGTTCGAGTTCCTTATGCACCACTTGCAGATCATTTTGGGCTTGATCGCGGTTGTTCTTCAGGGTTTCCAGTTCTGCCTGGACTTTGCCGTTCTCTTCTTCCATCCGCCGGCCTTGAGATTGCCTTTCCGTAATTTGCTCATTCAAGCCGTTCAATTCCCGGTTCTTGCCGTCCACCAACTGGTTCAAATTGGCCAGCTCGGATTCAGCGGTCATGGCGCTCCGGGCCCTTTCCTGCATCAGCTCCTGATTCTGCTGGTTGACCTCCTCCAATTCCCGGCGGCTTTCTTCCACCTGTTGTCTGGTTTGTGACGCCTGTTGCTGAAGTTCTTTAAGGCTGGCCAACTGCTGTTCTATCTGGGATTGCTGTTGTTTCTGGAAAGGCACCGCCTCCTTGATCCACTGCTCCACTTCCCGCTTTTGGGCCTGGAGCATTTCCCGGGCCTGGTTCAGTTCCCGTCCGCTTTGGTTGAGCAGTTTGATCTCATCCTTCAGCCTCTGGCGCTCGTCTTCCAGAGCAGCCACCTCAGCGCTGAGTTTTTGCTGTTCCCCCGCGGTTTGGCCCAGTTGGGACAGGGAATCGTTAACGCTGGCCTGCAGGGCCTGATATCTGGACTCCAGGGCTGCGTGATCGGCCTTCTTCTGATTGATCTCATTTTGCAGAGCCGATCGTTCCTCGCCCAGCTTATCATATTCCTCCTGGGACTGGATTAGTGCCTCCTTGGTCCGCTCCAATTCATTGGTTGCTTTCACTTGATTTTGCTGAGCCTCGGTCAATGAGCGGTTTATCTCCTCCAATTGCTGGATGGAGATATCACGGGAGCCTTCCAGTTGTAGTTTGTCCTGCTTCAAGGCCTCGAGCTGGACAAAGGCAGATTTGATATCGGCCTGCAGTTTTTGAAGTTTGCCCTCGGCCTCCAGCCTGAAATTCTCCCGCTGGCTGATCTTAGCCTCAGCCTCCGACAGTTTTTTCCAGGCCTGCTCCAGGCCTGTTTCCATCGATTGTTTCTGCCGGGACATTTCATCGATTTTTTGGGCTATTGCCAGACCATCGGTTTTCAATCCGTCTATCTTCTGCTGCAAAAGCTGCTGGATATTCTGGCGGTTGGCAGTGCTCTGCTGAAGTTCTTCGATCCCCTTTTCCAGGCTGGCCACCTGTCGGTTGCGTTCCACCAAAAGACTTTCCGCTCCGGTCAGCTCCTCCTGATTCCGCTGGATGTGCCCCTCTATCTCGGACCTGGCCTTGGAAAGGGTCTCCGTCTCATTTTTTAGAAGATACAATATCTGCTGCTGCTGGGACACCTGATTTTGCAACTGTTCCAATTGAACGTTTAAATTCTCCTGCTGGCTCCGGCCCTCTTTGATGCTTGCCTCCAGACTCACCGCCTGATCTTTGTCCGATTGCAGGGACTCTTGACTGGCGCGCAGATCCTGGCGCAAACCCTCCAATACTCCCTCCAGCACCATTGACTGGTGGAGTTTCTCGTCTGTCTCCTTTTGTTTCTGTTCCAACTGGCGCAGGATGTTTTCCAATTCGCTGTTTTTCCCGATCCGATCCTGTTCCGTCGCTGCTATTTGCTCTTTCAGGTCATTCCTGGCCTGCTCGGTGGCATCTTTTTCCCTGTGCAACGATGCAGTTTCCGACCGGACAGTATCCAGCTCGGCCTTGGTCTGTTCCAGCTGAGCTATCAATGTGGAGAGGGAATTCTGTTTGGCCGCCAGTTCACCGTCCAATATTTCCGACTGGGCCTTATGCTGGCCGATGACAGAGATCACCGATTCCATCTGGGATTTGGCCGACTGGATCTGGTCCAGCAACTGCCCGTGGCGTACCGATGATTCTTCGATCTCCCGCTGCAAGGCCAGGCTCTGCTTTTCCAGCCCGCTGACGTCACGGGTCCGGTCCTTCATGGTAGCCAGGATCTGGGTCAGTTCTCCCTTGAGCTTGGCCTGGTATTGTAAAAGTTCCTTCCGTTCCTTTTTGGAACGGTTCAGTTTTTTAAGGGTGTGGGCGGTTTCCTTGCGTCTTGTTTTTATCTCGTCATCCAAAAGCTTTTTCTGGGAAAGCTTCAAAGCCAGGGCTTCGTCTATCGGAAGATCAGGCTCCTTATGGAATATTCTTTTCACCCCCCCCGTTGCGGCAGCCCATGCGGCAGCGGCGCCTTCAAAGAACCGGGTCAGGATGCTCTCTTTCCCGGAGGAATGATCGTCAAACTCTCCATCCTGCTCCGGCTCCGGAGCGACTGGAGACGATTCCGGATCGGCTGCAGCAGAAGCAGGCTGATCTTCGATTGAATGCTCCGGCTGGATCTCCTGTTCAGATTGGATTGCCGGTTCCGGTTGGCTGATATCCCCGGTATAGACCGCCTCTGTCACGGCTGGTTCCCCGGCAGCTTCCGCAACAGGGATAATATCATCAACGGGAGCATCGGCCGGCTGTTCTGCACCGGATCCCAATGTCTGGCGGCGTACCAGAAAGCGTGCCGCAAACTCCTTGACATCTTTTCTTATCTGCGAGATCATGGAAGAAGCGGTTGCCATGGGCTCCAGATCATTCTCGGACTCTGCAACTGACCGGTCCGCGTCTTGCGCCGGTTCAGCATTCTGCTTCATGATCCCTGACATTTCCGGAATGTCATCGGACGGAGATGGGTCGCCGGATTCAAACTGTTCTTCATAAAACTCAGCGCTTTTATCCCCAGCAGACGCCTGCTCCTCCGCGGGTTCATTCTCCGGAGGGGGCAGCAGCCCATCCCCGGAAGTACTGGCGGTTCCGGCTTTGAAATAATTCATAAGCCTGGAGATAAGTCCCCGTCCCCCTGACCGGGCCCGGGATCCTGCCTCCACAGGAACTTCATCCGGAACTGGGGAAACGACCTCCACTTCCTGCTCCCGGTTCAGCTCTTCTTTTTCCAGTCTTTCTTCATCCATCTTTGCCGTCCTCTTTGGTCATGTCTTTAAGCCTGGCCAGTTTATTTAATGCCTCTATCGGTGTCAGGGTTTCGGGATCGACCGATCTTATCTCTTTTAGCACCGCCTGCTCCTGCCGGTTGAAGATCGTTTCCCCTGTTTCATTTTGGGAAACCGGGTGCCGGGCCAGCCGTGGGGTCTGGTCCCCGGACAGAGCGTCCGATTCCAAGTTAAAAAGGATCTCTCGAGCCCGTTCTATGACGGCCTTGGGCAGACCGGCCAGCTTGGCTACCTGCACTCCATAGCTCTGCCCTGCCGGACCGGCCACCACCTGTCGCAGGAAGATTATCTCGTCCCCCCACTGTTTGACCGACATGGAATAGTTCTTGATCCCGGTCATCCAGGATGACAGCTCAGTCAGTTCATGATAATGAGTGGCGAACAGTGTCTTGCATCGCGTCTGATCATGCAGGTATTCGCTGACCGCCCAGGCGATGGCCAGCCCGTCAAAGGTGCTGGTACCCCGTCCGATCTCGTCCAGCAACACCAGACTTCTGCCGCTGGCATTGTTCAGGATGTTGGCGGTCTCATTCATCTCGGCCAGAAAGGTGCTGACCCCCTTGGCCAGGTCGTCCGAAGCCCCGATCCGGGTGAAGACCCGGTCGATCACTCCGATCTGGGCCTGCTGGGCCGGAACGAAGGAGCCGATCTGGGCCAGGATCACTATCAGCGCAATCTGCCTTAAGTAGGTCGATTTACCGGCCATGTTGGGCCCGGTCAATATTATCAGCCGGTTCTGGTCGCCGTCCAGCAGGGCGTCGTTGGCCACGAACTGCCCCAGCCGGAAATTCTTCTCCACCACCGGGTGCCGGCCTCCCTGGATGAACAGCCTTGATTCTTCGTCCACCAGCGGCCGGCGGTAACCGTTCTCCACCGCGGCCAGGGCCAGTGAATAGATGGCGTCAATGGCCGCAACGGCCTCGGCTGTTTCCTTGATCTTTGAGCTTTGTCCGCAGACCTTTTCCTTCAATCCGTTGAAAAGTTCCAGCTCCAACTGCCGGATCTTTTCCTCGGCCCCCAGCACCTTGTCCTCGTAGGCCTTGAGCTCCTCGGTGATGTAACGCTCGGCATTGGTCAGGGTCTGCTTGCGGATGTAATTTTGGGGGATAGAATCCAGGTTGGCCTTGCTGATCTCGATGTAATACCCAAACACGCTGTTGAAGCCGACCTTCAGGGAATTGATCCCGGTACGCTCCCGCTCAGTCTTCTGCAGTCCGGCGATCCAGGATTTGTCGCCTGAGGCCAGGGCGTTCAGCTGGTCCAGCTCCGGACTGTATCCCGGGCTGATGAATCCGCCCTGCATGAAGGCCAGCGGAGGCTCGGGAACTATGGCCTTGTTGATCAGCAGGCAAAGGTCTTCCATATCATGCAGCCCTGCGCTCTGTCCGCTCCAGTATTCCCCTCCGGGCAATAATGCTTTCATCTGTTTAGCCGCATCCAGCGACTGGGCCAGTCCCAGCAGGTCCCGGGGCCCGGCCCGGTGGCAGGTTATCCGCCCCAGCAGCCGCTCCAGGTCCTGCACTTTCTTGAGCTGGGCGGCCAGGTTCTCCCGGTGCGGACGGGAGTTAAACAGCGACTCCACCGCATCCTGGCGGACCTTGATCCGGGGCAGGGACAGAAGCGGGGCCGCTAGAAAGCGCCGCAGCAGCCGGGCACCCATCGGCGTCAGGGTCTTATCTATGGCCTCCAGCAGGCTGGACTGGCCGGGCGCACTTTCCGGCAGCAAGGCCAGGTTGCGGATGGTGGCGTTGTCCAGCAGCATTTGGCTGGAAAGGCTGTAGGGCGTAAGTTTGGCGATGTGCCCCACTGATGTCTTCTGGTTGTCCTCCAGATAGCGCAGAGCGGCCCCGGCTGCGGACGTGGCCAATTCCATATCTTGGCAGCCGAACCCAGCCAGGGAAGCGGTCTTGAAATGATCCAATAATCTGCGCCGGGCGGATTCCCCGTCAAAACGGTAATCGTCCTGCAGGGTCAGGGCAAAACCGGATACTGCCGACTTTAAAGCATCGGCCTGTCCTTTTGGGACAAGTATCTCCGCAGGCTGGCTGCGCCCCAGCTCGTCAGCCAGGTCGGCCAGCGGCAGTTCGGTCAATCTGAGGTTTCCAGCCGGGAGATCGCACAAAACCAGGCCGCAATTGGTTCCCTGAACCTTGACCGCCGCCAAAAGATTTTCCCGGCGCTCCTCCAAAAGCGAGGGCCGCATCACGGTTCCGGGAGTGATGACCTCGGTCACCGCCCTTTTGACTATGCCCTTGGCCAGCTTGGGGTCCTCCACCTGGTCGCAAATGGCCACCTTGTGCCCGGCCTTGATCAGCCTGGTCACATAGCGTTCCAGGGCATGATGGGGAATCCCTGCCAGGGGAACATTATTGTCTTTGCCGTGATTGCGGGCGGTCAGCACGATCCCCAGAACCCTTGAGATCAGCACCGCGTCATCAAAAAAGGTCTCGTAAAAATCTCCCACCCTAAAAAGCAGCACAGCATCCGGATGCTCCTGCTTGATCTGATGGTACTGGGCGATCATGGGGGTGATCTTTTCCATCAACGGACCCGGCCAATGGCTGAATTTATTGGAAACAGGCAATGTCTCATTTTTGCACCAGCATGGTTTTGATGCCGTAGGCTCTCAACAGTTTTTGGGAGGCATTCCGGGCCTCCTCTTTTCCGCCGTAGGGTCCGGCAAAAAGCCGGTAGCTGCGTCTGTTCTTGGAACCGCTGCTGTCCACCCGGCACTGGTGATCCTGTTTCTCCAGCCGCTTTTTCCAGTCGGCCATCACGGCCCGGTCCCGGTAAACTCCAACCTGCAGATAATACCTTTGGACGTTTCCCAGTTTTGGCCCAGGTACGGCGGTTTTAACCGGCGGGGATTTAATGGCTGGGATTTCGTCCGTTGAAGCCGGAAGGCTGTCTTCCTGGGCCTCGGGGCTGTCCTCGATGTCGGACAAAAGCTGTTCCCGGGCCTCCCCGGCTTCGTAACTCTCGGGATAAAGCTCCAGGATCTGTCGCCAGTAATAATTGGCCTGGGCCGAATCGCTTTTCAGCCTCCAGCAATCGGCCAGGGAACGAACGATGGCCGCCCCCCGAAAATTCTGGGGGTATTGCTGGACGAAGGCCTGGGCATAGGATGCCCCCTGGGTCAGGCTGTCCGCGGCCAGCGCCATCAGGGCCAGCCGGTACAGGCTTTCGCTGCCGGGCGGGGTCTGGCCGTAGCGGGAATAGGTGAAAAGATAGCGGGTCTTGGCCTCGGGGAAGGCTCCGGCGTTCTGGCAGTACTGGGCCGTGGCAAATGCCGCCTGAGGCGCCAAAGCGTGGGTGGGGTGGTTGTCCAGGATGAACTGGTAATGAGCAAAGGCGTTGGTCCCGCTGTTCTCTATCCGGGCCAGGGTGAAATGGGCCTCGGCCAGAAGTTTTCCCCGGGGATGGTGCTTAAGAAACTTTTGGTAGGCCTCCACCGCCTGGGGGTATTTTCCGGTCTGGCAGTATTGCCAGGCGATGTTGTATTCCTCTTCCTCGGTCATGGCCCAAAGCAAGGATATGCCCAGCAACAAGAGAGACAGGGCAAGCAGAAAGACCCTGACTATTTTAAACTGAAAAAACAGCCCGTATGGCTTCCTATTTTTTAATTTCCCATTTCCCATATTTAAAGTCAATACAGTTCCCTCTTCCCGGCTACGGTCTGCACCACCCACTGAAAACCTATGAAGGAATAGCCCGTGGATGCTTCATCGCGACGGGAGGTCCAGGTGATCTTCCCGTAATGGGGAACATTGTCAGTTTTGATGAAAAACGACTTCCCCAGCAGGGAATTATCCAAGGTGATCTCGTTATAGTAGCCCGAATCGGGGGCCACATCACCGGTGCCCAGTTTTATGCCGTAATTGGAGCGCAGCTGGACTGTGGCCGGCGAAGTAGCGGAAAGCCACCATAACTGAAAACTGCCATAGTTGGCCGTCCCGCTTTTGAAATAAAATACGTCCGGCGAATCGCCCTGGCTCACGCCCAGCGAATCATAACCGGAAATAACTGTACTATCCGGAGCTTCGGTGGGCGATTTACTGCAGCCGGCCGCCAAAGTCAAAAGGGTCAGCAGACCAAAGATCCAAACCGGCCAAATAGATATATTTTTTCTTTTAACCATAATCTTACATTTTAGCCTATAAGTCTATCATTTTCAACAAAAAACTGCAATAAAAAACGGGCTTTTTTTAAGCCCGTTTTAATTAATCTTTCGTCCGCCTTTGGCGTAAACTTTTCCCGCTTTCTGATCCCAAAAAAATACGCCGCCCAAAGGATCATCAGGTATCCTTTTTATGTATCCCCACAACACCAGGTCTTTAATCACAGATATCTTTCTTTTTTCCTGTTTTTGGAATGTATCAGACAATTCCTGCAGCCGTTTGAGGATCATTTCCCTGTCGATCTTATCAATGTAGAACTGGGCTAAGGTCTTTTCTGTTTTGTTTCCGGTCTTATTAAGAAGCTCCACCCACAAGGCCCGGGATGTTTCCAGGTCCTTGCCCTTTCGCATGGCAAAAGCAGCAAAACGCCCCGGCATTTCCGGAGCTCCGGTCTGGCGGGAGGAAACGGTGAACCACCGGCCAGCCTCCCTGTAATTGCGGGAGAATACAAAATGGACGAAGCCCCGGAAAAATGGAATGGTCCAGTCTTCCGGGTTGTTCTCCATTCCCTTTTTCATCAGCCGGTCGGCGGCCGGAACGTCGGCGGCATCGTGGGCCAGCAGCAAAGCTCCGAAGTTATAGGCTACTCTGAAATCTGGAGCCAGCACGCTTAAGATGTCGAACATGTGCCCCAGATATTTATACTGCCGGTCGGTCAAAGTATGCTGGCCGTAATACTGGACGGTCTGCAGCCAGATCCAGTCGCCGGCCAGGTTGTCGTAGCCGAAGGCCGCGGCCTTGGTCACGGCGGCATTGGGAAAATACATCATCTCGCCCTGCCGGTTTTCCTTGACCAGCATATCCAGCTTTACCTGGCTGAAAAAAACGATCCCCGCACCCAGCAAGGCCAGGGCCAGTTTGACCGGATTGCTTTTTATGATTCCGGCCGCCCCCATCACTTGAAATCCTTCTTTTCAAAGATCAGGGAGGTTATCATCAGCACCGCCATGATATAGGCTCCGCTGTAGGACAACGACCACCAGACCTGGGGCCATAAGACCGGCTGGTCGAACACCGCCTGGTTCTTAAGATCCAAATTTCCCATGTTGGGCAATAGATAGTAGAATATTTTTAGGGTGGTCTTGATCAGGCCGGCCGGCAGCCGCTGGGCCAGGTTTAATATATCGCGGTTAAGGGTCCCGGCCAGATACAGACAGAAGGTGAAAACCGCTCCCAGGATCGGGGACGATAGGCTGGAGAAAAAAAGCGCGATGGAGTTGATCACCGAAACCTTTAAAAATGTCATGCCGATAGGCATCAGAAGACTTAATGGAAATTTACCGTCAAGGATAAGGATGCCAGCCGTAAAGATGGCCGTCATCAGGATTATCATCAGCCCCAGCAAAAGTTCCATCCCCAAATATTTTCCCAGCAAAAAGTAAAATCTTTCCACCGGCTTGGAAACGATCACATGGATGGTCCGTTTCTCCACTTCCTTGTAGACCAGGGTGGTGCCCACCACTATGGCCAGCATGATACTGAGAAATTCTATCCCGGCCAGACCGAAATCCCGCAGGATTCGGGAATGTTCACCCAGGGTCAATGGCACCAAAGCAGTAACGCTGAAAAGGATCAGGAACAGATATGCCAGCAGGGCGTACAGGGTTTTGGATCGCAGCCCCTCAATAAAAGTATTTTGGGCTATGGCCCATATTTTATTCATCTTGCGCTACCTCCCGGGAAAAGAATTCCTCCAAACTTTCCTTCTGGGGGACTATGCTTACCACCTGTCCCCCGTTTTGGGCGATGATATCCAGCGCCCGGGGCACGCCGGATTCCTGTTTTAAGTTGAACAGCCATTGCTCCTGGACCTGGCTGGCGGAGAGTGATAATTCCGACAGCAGTTTTTCAGTTTTAGGACTGATATTTCGGCAGCCGAACTCCACCGCTTTGATCTTGGCGTTCAATAACTGGTTCAGATTTCCGGCCCTCAGCAGTTTGCCCTTGTTGATGATAGCCACCTGATCGCAGACCATCTCGGCGTCAGGAAGAATGTGGGAACTGAAGAATACGGTTTTGCCTTTTGATTTAAGGTCCAGAATTATATCCTTGAATTCCTTGCGGCCCAGGGGATCCAGTCCGGTCAAAGGCTCGTCCAGCACTACCAGCTCCGGGTCGTTGATCAGGGCCTGGGCCAAACCTATCCTTTGCAGCATGCCCTTGGAATATTTACGCATCTGCAGGTCGGCGGCGTGGGTGAGGTTGACCAGGACCAGAAGTTCCTTAGTCCGGTCTTTTAGTTTAATGCTGTTTATATCGAACAACCGGCCGCAAAAATTTAGAAATTCGCGCCCGGTTAAATAATCATAGAAATACGGGGACTCCGGCAGGAACCCAACACTCTGCTTAGGTTCCGTTTCCCAGGAGTTTTTACCGAATACAATGGCCTGGCCCTGGCTGGGCCGGATGATGCCCATCAGGGTCTTGATGGTGGTGGTCTTGCCGGCCCCGTTGGGGCCAAGAAAGCCAAATATCTGCCCCGGCTCTACCTCCAAGTTCAAGCCCTTGAGCACGGTTTGGACCGGGGTCCAAAAGTGCCTTTGGTAGGTTTTGCGCAGGTTTATCAGTTCTATTGCCTTGCTCATTTTAACTTTCCTACGGCTATTCCCACTTTCCAGTTTTTCCCCTTTTTTATGGTCATGGTGCCTGTCTTGTAACGGGTTAGAACTGCCTGGTCATTTTTTTTAAAAACCACCTGATAATACACTAGGGCCCTGGTCTGGCTTTCGTAAACCGTGGAAACGCTGTCCAGATAAAGCCATTCAATATTTTGGGGCGTGTTAATGAACTCGGAGGTCATACCATCAAGATAGTAGACCTGGGTCCTTAACACTTCATCCTTGTCGCCTGCAACCATTGCCTTCCAAAAGTATCTTACCGCTGCTTCTGGGCTTTTATCTTTGTTGATGCAGCCGCAGAAAAGGAACAACAACAATATCGTTGTCATTTGTTTCAAATATCTATCTTCTCCCTTGTTCTGTAGTAGCAATTCACTTGGCCTTTTTATCCATTCAATTTGTGACCATTTACAGATACTTAGGCATAGTGAGCTGAATTATCCCTAAGGATAAACTTCCCATAAAAAAAGGGGTAGGCCGTAAAATGTTACAGCCTACCCTTTTGGCGAGGTTTATTACTGGCCGGAAGTCAACATCAAAGGCAGAAGAGATGTTTTGCCAAAACCAGAGATGCGATAAGCACCGGAAGCATTAGTATTAGTGGCATCGTTCAAGCTGTCGGTGTAACCCACCTCACCCTTTGTAGTGGCATCATCATCAACCATGGGTGCGGCCACATCTGCAGTAAAGGGATTCTTAAAGTTGGCTGGCAATAAATTTACTGTCCCGCCGAAAATGGAATTAGTGTTGCCGGCAGCCAAGGCGTTGGCCTCCGAGACCTCGGTAGCTATATCAACCGGATATACACCATCGGCCTGGGTGCTGAAGTCTTCGGCCGCCAGCTGGGCGGTGTGCATATTGGCTTTTACCGAGCCTTCCTTGGCTCTGTCCTGCATGGACATGAAGTTCGGAATGGCGATGGCCGCCAAAATACCGATGATGACCACCACGATCATCAGTTCAATTAGAGTAAAACCTTTTTTCATGTTTGTTCTCCTTTTTGTTAATTATTAGGGTGGTTATAAGTTGTTCCTTTTATATCCAATTTATAATGCAAATGACATGCCAGACAAAAATGGATGGTTTTTTAAGGTTTTTTACCCAAAATAATGTGATTTTCATTTTAAAATCATCGCAAAATGCAACAATATCAATCTGCAAGTGTTCAGATGATTTTAAAACCTCTTTTTACCTATCTCAACTGCTTTATTGTATTCTTCAATTCCCTTAACAGTATCTCCCAAGTCAAAATACACTTTAGCTAATAATTTCCTTGTATCTGCCATGTTAGGATTTAAATTTAATGCTCTGATATATTCTTCACGCGCCTTGATATTTTCCCCATTTGACTGATAAACCCTTGCCAGCTTGGAATGCGCCTCAGCGTAATCCGGACTTAAGCTGATTACTCTATTATAATATTGCCTTGCTTTATCCCGATCCCCTTTGCGCTTAAGCAGGTCTCCCAGTTGGAGTAAAATCTTGAAATTATTTGGTTCTAAATTAATGGCTTTGAGATAGTATTTTACCGCTTGATCAGTTTCCTTTTCCATTTCGAAGATTAATCCCAGATTGCTGTATGGTGCCGCCCAATTAGTGTTGAGTTTGGTTGCTTGAAGGTAATGCTCCTTTGCCTGGTCCAATTTTCCTTCTTTTTGATAAATAACACCAATATTATTATGAGAAAAGGGCGAGCTTGGTGATGATTTGACCGCGCTTTCCCAACAGGATTGCGCATTTGCAAAAACATTTATATACCTACTGGTTTTCAGGGAAAAAGCCGCCAAGCTAATAAAGAAAATTGCATATTGGTATTTTACCGGTATTCTGATCACGGTTTTTAGGCTGGCCAGCATAAGCGTAAACCCTATAAACGGGAGATACAAACGCTGCTCCATAAAACCGGGCAGGTTGGGGCTGAACAACAGCGGGGGCAGGAGAAAAGAAATGAAGATCAGCAACCCTAAGCTGAATAATTTTTTAGAGCCAATACTTTGGCTGATCAACAAAAACGCCGCAATTGCTGATCCAGCCAAGCCCCAAATAATTGACATATCCGGTCGTACCGGAACTATAGCCAGATTGACAGGGAAAAAGATCTTACCCCAGTAAGTTACCAGGCCAAAGAGTATATCCGAAAATCTACTTACATGAATGTCATTCAACCCCAAGTTAGGTAATTTTAAAGTAAAATAACCAGCGTATAGGATCACCCAGCTAGAGATAAGATAAACCCAGATCTTTACCGGCGCTTTATTGTCTATCACCCAAAGCAGATAAACCGAAAATATTAAGGGTAGAATCAAAGCCGATTCTTTGGTAAAAAAAGCCAGCCCGGTGAATGCCAAGTGCCCCAAAAGCCATCTTAACTTGTGATTTTCCCCATAGTTTATCAAAGTGATCATGGTCGACATGCTGAATAATGCCATCAGGGAATCATTCCTCCCGGGGATCCAGGCCACGGCCTGGCTTAATACCGGATGAGCGGAAAATAACAGAGACAACAGCAATGACCTTGTTTTTGGGACCCCGAGCCTGAGCATAAACAGCCATAACAACCAGGAGGTCAAAATATGAATTATTATATTAGTAACATGATAGATCATCGGTGCTATTCCACCGATGGCCGCATCCACCATTAAGCTTAAGGTTAATACTGGCCGGTAATACCAGCTTTGGTGTCGTCCCCCGAAAGCATCCTTTAAAAATATCTTTCCTATGTTCCCGAGATCAGACAAGATACCATAATTGCTGATGACCAAATCGGTATCGTCATAATGGGAATAGCCAAAGTTTACTGCCGGAAAATAAACCAGCAAGATTAAGGCCATCAAGACACCATAAGGCCTCCATGATTTAGTAAGTTGTTCTAATGAATATCTCATTCCCCGGCCTTATTCTATACCCTAATGCTTCCGTAATAATTCGTTTTTTAATTTTTTCCATCGGTACAGAGAATTACCATCTAATATATATTTACGGTTGGGGTCATATTTTTGTCGCCAAAGGGGAAACTCCGTGTAAGGGTTATTATCTGTAATGATTGCTGCACCCCTGGTAAAATCCGCAAGATCAGTTGGATGAAGGAGAAAGTATTTCAGCAGACTTCCAGGATTGGGCACCAATGAATCCCACTCGGTCAGATCGTTTATGATTGCGGTATCTTTGTCTGCAGATTTAAAACGCTCAATATCTGCGGTATAAGGTTCTTTAAAGCCTGTCAAATATATTCCAGGGAAGCGGGGTCCGCCCCAAGCCATGGCATTGGGAAAAGCTTTATTAAATGTAGCCAAAATCATCATTACCTCTGTATAAGCTGCCGGAGGCACCCAAAGGCACATTACTCCGCCGGAATTCAGTCTTTGATTGCATAATTCAAAAAACTCCAGGGAATACAGGTTCACCGTGCCCCCGCTCCACAACGGAGGGGCTGGATCCATGGTAATCACGTCATAAGTATTGTCACGCATCAGAAGGAAATTACGTCCGTCATCGATATAATGTCTGACACGGGGGTTGGATAGAACTTCTCTGCCATCACCATGAAAATAATCAAAGCATTCGTATGTTTCCGGCACTAATTCCACGGTTTCGCAATTCAGCCACTGATGGCGGGAGGCTGAGCGAAGAGTCGTCCCCATCCCAAAGCATACCACCAGGATTTTTTTGGGATTTTGGCATAGAAGAAGCGGTAGATGAGCCATTATTTTTGTTTCTATGCACAAATGGGTCATTCCAATGCCATTAACCAGTAGGCTGGATTGCATAGGGTCATTTTCCCTGCCAATTACAGTAGTGGATGCAGTAGAACTTTCTTTGTGGAAGTAGATAGCCGCATCCTTCCCATATATTCTGACCATTTCATTTTTTATGGCAGATAAAAAAGGATCCGGGGCGACCGATCCCCACCACAAAACTGCCCCGGTCGCCAGGATAAGCAACGAAGTGTATAAAACACTATTTTTCCGGCTCAAGCTTAGCAGCAGAGCAGTAACGGAAATCATAAGGTTGACCCCGCCCAGCATCAACAGTGACCATTTCGTGCCTATAAATCCTACCAGTACAAAGCCACAAAACAACGACCCCAAGATACACCCGATGGTATTGGCTGAGTAAAGATGGCCCGTGCTTTGGCCTGTAGTTCTCTCCTCCGAGACGAAACCTTTGGAGATGATTGGAAATATAGCGCCTAAAATAAAAGTTATGGGAAAAATAATTACCAGAGGAACCAATATTATATTGTTGAAGTCAATAGCTGAAGAGATGGTGACCGGTTTGAAAAATCCGTAAAAATAAAATCCGATAATGCTGTATATTGTTATACATGCTTGAGCCAGCCCAAAAACATATAACGGATCATTGATCCTTTTTGAAAACAGGGCCCCGGTATAACCACCCAAAGCTACGCCGGATAAATAAATGCCCAACATCATACTGAATGAATACATTGATGTGCCCAGATACAATTGCAATGTCCTAGCCCATATTATTTCATAACCCATTGCAGTAAAGCCACTAAGGGCAAACATAAGTAAAATAATCTTTTTTATTGCCAGCCGGTATGGTGAGATACTACCTGCGCCTGCTTGGATTTGTTTTTCGCTGGAAACAATGACCCTTTTATTGAATAAATGCATAGCGGCAAATGAAACAGCAAGATTGATAAGCACACCGATTAAAACAGTATTCAATTCTCCGATCAGCCCAATTAAAATCAAACCGCTGACGATTACACCCAATGCTGCTCCAAAAGTGTTAAGGGAATACAAAAAACCCAGCCTTTGGGAGTATTCCGTGTTAAATCTTTTTGTGTAGGATGCAAGTAATGGCAGTGTACTTCCCATCAGGCTGGTAGGAATTATAAGAATAAAAAAAAGCAACGAGGATTGTACAATGGTCAGAACCATCCTGCTGCCGCCTGCAAATGCGTATGCAACTCTATACAACGGAATCAAATTATTATAGCCGACCATAAAGATTAATGCCGTAACTCCTACCCCGGCTTCTATCACGGCATATAACCATAATGGCTTTGTATAATTGTCAACTATTTTCCCAGTAAAATAACTGCCAAGAGCTAGTCCGGCCATAAAGGCTGCCAAAACCAAGGATGTTGCATAGACTGTGCTACCCAATATCCGGGAAAGCATTCTCAACCAAACAGTTTCATAAATCAACCCTGATAGGCCAGAAAAGAAAAATAATAGATAAATGACTGTTTTTTCTTTTATACTGCGCATAGTATATGAAAAAATCCTTTTTACATTAAATGTCTTGCAATATGCAATGGTGTTACACTACTGCTATGCTTTCAGTTTGCAGAACCACCACTGAAAGATTGGGTTATTACTGCAATTTTTCCAAAACCGCTTATCATATATCCTCTGGCAACGGGACTTATCCCTCCGTTCAGGTTGCCGTTCAAGTCATAACTTGTGTAAAATACATCTCCACTTATTTCTGTTACCGGTGGCCCGCCAGGAAGATTGTCTAATGCGTTCGATGCAGGATTAAAGGGATTTACATAACCAAAATGCGGGCTTATCAAAGCGTTAGCAGGGAATGGCGGCTTTCTGGCTCCTTCGGCAATAGAAGATTCAATATCAATATCAACAACATCCGAGATTTTAGTATCAAGGTTATCCGGGTAAAGCCCGTCAGACCTGGCCGCAAAATCCTCCACCACCAATTGCAGAGTATGCATGTTGGACTTGGTGGAGGCCTCCAACGCCCGGCTACGCATGTTTATATAATTGGGAACCGCAATGGCCGCAAGTATTCCTATGATCACTACCACTATCATCAACTCAATAAGGGTAAAGCCCCTGGTGCCTGATTTTTTGATCTTTTCCTGCAATGAACCCAGTTCCTTCAGCATTTCCTGCTCGGTCTTTTTCTCCTGCTTTAATTTTACGGAAATGGATGCCACTTCGGCCAGTATGGCGTCCATCCTGCTCCTCTCGTGCTCCATCTGCAATTTTACTTTTTCCACCATTCCGTTGAACTGATCAGCCAGGTGGTGATGCTCGTCTCCCTTACGAAATTTCATAGGTTGCTTGGGCCAGTTTCCTTCGCTTAATCCTCGTAGACCGTTATTCAATCTAACCAAAGGTCCCGCTATCTTGTGAGAGATGAAAAGCCCTAACCATATTATCAGTGCTACGGCTAGGGGAATGGTTACAAATAGAATTTTATGGACTCGGTCAAAAACCTGAATAATGGAAAGACTTCCCGAGGCATAAGCTGAAGAAGTCAGTTCATTCCAAATCACAAAATAGATTATACCACCCACCAGCAAGATGCCTAATAAGGCTACAGCTAAGATCCTGATCACTATTCTATACTGCAGATCCTTGTGGGGCAGGATGTTTGACCTTCGGTTTGAACCCATGTTGAACTCCTTGTTGTATTTTAAGCATATTACTGCAATATATATGCCTGACAGGTTTTGCTCCGGTAATTACTAATGAAAGGAGGTAATACCCGACACGGTTCGGCAGTCTCACCACTGGTAAAGCCATTGCTTCGCCAAGCTCAGCACAAGTATGGCCTTGTTACCTTTGATGGATGTCTTTAACCCAGCCCTTAAGGGCTGGGTTAAAGACAGATACTGTTCCCAGTCATAGGTCGTTCACAGCCTTTACTTTAGTCTACTTCCGCAATATATGCCAGGCAATTAGTATTGTCTGAAGCCGTTGAACAAAAAGCGCACGGCCTGCCAAATAGTGGCTACTCCGTATTGTAAACTGCGGACAAAGTTGATGCTGGAGGCTTCCTTAAAATAGCGCACCGGCACCGAGATCTCCCCTATGCGGTAATCTTTTTGGACAGCCGCAAAAAGCATCTGGGTATCAAACACGAAGTCATCAGAGAATTTATTGAAATCTATGTTCTCCAGCACTTCTCTCCGGTAGGCCCTCATCCCGGTGTGCCACTCGGAAAGGTTCTGCCCGCTGACCAGGTTCTGGAAAAAAGTCAGCGCCCGGTTAGAAACATACTTGTAAAGAGGCATTCCCCCGGCCAGGGCCTCGCGCCGGGAGCGGATCCGGGTGCCCAGCATCAGGTCAAAATATCCGGCTGAGATCAATTCCACAAAATATTTGATGATCTTGGGGTCGTACTGGTAATCCGGGTGCAGCATCACTACTATTGAAGCCCCGGCCTCCAGGGCCAGCTTATAGCAGGTCTTCTGGTTTCCGCCATAGCCTGTGTTTTGGGAATGCCGGTGGACGGTCAAACCTAGTTTTTTGGCCAGCTGTACCGTGCCATCGCTGCTGTGGTCATCCACCAGTATCATTTGGTCCACAAAATCCCCGGGAACCTCTTTCACCGTCCGCTCCAAGGTCTTTTCAGCAAAATAGGCCGGAAAGACCACTACCACTTTGTTTTTTATATCAGGCATTCTTTTCGATTTGCATATTATTTTCGTGAAAGGCCTTTCATAGCCCCGACCTTAAGGTTGGGGCTATGTATCATTACCCCTTTATCCCGTACAGCTTCAGCTTACGGTAAAGTGTGGCGTAATGGATGCCCAGTTTCTTGGCTGCATGGGTCTTGTTTCCCCCGCAGCTTTGGATCATGCTCAAGATTATCTGTTTTTCCTCGTCCTTCAGCGAACTGGAGGTTTTAGTTTGAAATTGCTGTATCTGCCCAGAATCGGGAATAACATTGGTTGATTTTTTAAAAAGGTCGGATGGCAGGTGGTTCTTTTCTATAGACGGTCCCTTGCTTAGGACCACCGCCCTCTCCATTACATTCTCCAATTCCCGGACATTCCCCGGCCAACGGTAGCCCAATAAGAATTCCCGGGCTTCCGGTGACAGTATTTTGGAGGACTTGCCCTGGCGGCGGCAGTATTTATTCAGAAAATAATCGGCCAGCATTAAAATGTCTTGGCCCCTCTGCCGCAAAGGCGGCAGTTCCAGCTGGATGACATTTAGCCGGTAAAAAAGGTCCCGGCGGAATTTTCCGTCTTCCACTGCCTTGTAAAGATCGACATTGGTGGCAGATATCAGACGGACATCAACTTTGATAGGCTTGGAGCCACCCACCGGCACCACTTCGCGCTCCTGTAACACCCGCAGCAGTTTTACCTGAATGGCGGGAGAGGTTTCGGAAACCTCGTCCAGAAAGAAGGTGCCACCCTCGGCCGCCTGAAACAGGCCAGGTTTGTCGCGAAAGGCTCCGGTAAAAGAACCCTTGACATGCCCAAACAACTCGGATTCCAGCAAGGTCTCCGGCAGTGCCGCACAATTGATCGACACGAATGAGGAGGCACTGCGGGGACTGAGCCGGTGAAGTTCCCTGGCTATCAGCTCCTTTCCGGTGCCGGATTCGCCAAGGATCAAAACGGTGCTCTGGCTGGGGGCCACCTGCTGGACCAATCTCAAAATATCCAGAAAATTATTACTCTGCCCGATAATAGCGCCTTCCTGACTGCTTATTTCATCTGGGCCGGGCAGGTTTTCCGGGTTTTCGATCCTGGCAAAGCGGATGAAATCGGCCATAGTCTTTTTTATGGCCTCGGCCTTCTGTTTTATGGTCTCGGCGGCCTGACCGTGCTCCGGACTGTCCATCAAAATGGCAGCTTCCCGGTTTATCTGCTCGATGGCCGGCTGGATCACCTGCAGCAGGGTTTGGGATAATTCCCTGACATTTTCCAAGCGCTCCATTTCCTGAAGTCTGGTCTCGATCTTTTTGGCCTCCGTCAGATCCTGAAAGATTGCAATGATACCCTGCAGCCGGCCGTCACCATAGCGGATGGCATTGGTGCTGATGCCCAGGGGGATCTCCCGGCCGTCTTTTACTGTCAGAACCACCTCGTTACGGATGATCCGCCCAGGATCGCCGGAAAGACTTTGATGCAGGATCGCCGAAAGCGGCGATAATCCCTCACCCAGAAGGGTCTGATGACTGGCGCCGGTCACCAGGGCCGGATCAAGTCCCAATATCTGGGCGCCCGCCCGGTTGCAGAATTTGATCTGCCCCTGGGTGTTCAGGGTCAGCAGTCCGCTGCCCATTTTTTCCAGGATATCCCCGGTGGAAAGCCTGAGTTCTTCCCAGGCCTGGTTGGCCGCTTCCAGCAGCTTTCCCTTGGCCTGCAGGCGTTCGGCCAGAAGCCCAGCAAAGGCCGCCACCAGATAAAAACATATGGCATAGATATATCCCCTAAACAAAAAATCGGCGCTGAAGGCCGATATAAAATCAATCTTATCTGCAATTACGGCCGCTTTCCGGAAGGTCTGAAACTCCAGCGCCAGTATTCCGGCGTAAGCTAGACCAGAGATGGTTGCGGTAAATATCGCTCCCTTGACCAGCCGGGTATTGGCGGCGGCTATGATTGCCAAAAAAAACAGCAGGGAAAACGGATTTTCGGCTCCCCCGGTAATCCTTATGAACAGAAATATCCATGCTACGTTAAGCACCATCTGGCCGTAATCCCATCCCCAGTTGATAAGCTTGATATGGCCCAACCTGAGCAGCGTAGAAAACAGGCAGAAGGCCAAGCCGGCCCATACCGCCAGGCCTAAATTCAAAGGAAGTGCCCCCAGACGGTTAAGGGCCATGGCGCTTCCAGTCATTATGACGACCAACAGGATCCGGCCAAATGTTATGGCCGGATCGTTTTTAAATATTGTTTTTATCATGCAGTTGTTATTTTTTACTGCTGCGTTAAATGACTACTCTATTCCCGTCATTCTGAGCACGACTGAAAGCCGGTCTGACTAAGAGTTTTGTCAATGGCACCAGGGTAAATTCTTCGGGTGATAGTTAAACAGCATTTCTCGCAAAGGCGGAACGCCCGCATCATCCTGATAAAGGAATATTCCTTAACAGTTACTTCCCCCCCATCATAGCCGAAGTCATAGTGAAGATGGGAAGGTACATAGCCACTACCATTCCGCCGATGCCCAGACCCAGCACCACCATGATGATGGGCTCCATGGCCGCAGTCAGACCCTCCACCGCGCCGTCCACCTCTTCATCGTAGAAATCGGCTATCTTGTTCAACATCTCGTCCAGACCGCCGGTAGCCTCGCCCACCGCCACCATCTGAACCACCATTGGAGGACATATCTTCATGGTCTTTAACGGTCCGGAGATGGTCTCGCCGCCGCCGATCGATTTGCGGGCGAACATGATGGCGTCCGACACTACCCGGTTGCCGGCGGTCTTGGCCGTTATCTCCAGGGCATCCATAATGGCTACGCCCGAGGAAAGCAGTGTCCCCAAAGTGCGGGCAAATCTGGCTATGGCCGATTTCTGCTGAAGATCCCCCAGGACTGGGAGTTTCAGCATCAATGAATCCAAATATAGCTGGCCCTTATCGGTTTTGTACCATCTCTTGATACCCACCACCGCGCCTACCACCACTACAATAATGGCAATGATCCATTTTTGCAAGAATTTTGAAAGCGCTACCACAAACAAAGTCGGACCCGGCAGCTTGGCGCCCATCCCGGCAAACATCTTCTCGAAGATGGGAATGACAAAGATCAGAAGGATGGCGGCGGCGCCGATACAAACCGATATCAGGATAACAGGCATGATCATGGATCGTTTTACCTTGCCGACCAAAGCTTCGTTCTTTTCCAGATATATGGCCAGCCGGTTAAGGATGTTGTCCAAGATACCGCCGGCCTCACCGGCCGCCGCCATGTTGATGTACAACTCACTGAAAGTTGTTTTTTGCCGCTTCATGGCTTCGGCCAGAGTGGATCCGCCTTCAACGTCGGTCTTGATCTGTTCAATGACCTTGCGCATGGTGGGATTGTCGTTCTGCGATCCCAGAATTTCCAGACACTGTACCAAGGGAAGTCCGGCATTGATCATGGTGGCGAACTGCCGGGTGAAGATGGAGAGATCCTTGCCGCTGACCTTGGCCGCCCCGAAGCTTAGCTTCATAAGATCTTTGGGTTTGTTCCTCACCGACGAGACTATGATATTGCGTTTCCTTAACGCCTCAATTACCGCTGCCTCGTTCTCGGCGGTCAGTTCTCCCGAGACGATCCCTGATTTGGAATCCCGGCCCTTCCATATATATATTGGCATGGGAACGCTCCTTTTTTTGGTTTAATTTTACATTATTATATTTTGGTAAAACTCAGACGGGTAGAGCCTGACGGCGTTTTATCATCTGGTCCAGTTCTTCGCTGTTGGGAGTATAATCGAAAATAGTGTCCATACTGACCTTCTTATCCATGAATAATTGGAACAGAGCCTGGTTCATGGTCTGCATTCCGTACTTGGAACCTGCCTGGATCAAGGAATATATCTGGTGGACCTTGTCGTCCCGGATCATGGCCTTGATGGCCGGAGTGCAGACCATCACCTCCAACGCCATCACCCGGCCGCCCTTGGTCAAAGGCAGCAGCTGCTGGGTCATCACCCCCTCCAGCACGAAGGCCAGCTGGGCCCGCACCTGGGGCTGTTGGTAAGCCGGAAAAGCATCAATGATGCGGTGAATGGATTCGGCCGCCGAATTAGTGTGCAGAGTGGCAAAGGTCAAGTGTCCGGTCTCGGCGATGCGAAGGGCCGACTCAAATGTCACTAGGTCGCGCATTTCTCCCACCAGCACCACATCGGGATCCTGTCGCAGCACGTATTTCAAGGCATTTTCGAAGCTCTTGGTGTCGGCCTCCAACTGGCGTTGGTTAACCACTGATTTCTTATGGCTGTGCATGTACTCAATTGGATCCTCCACCGTCAGGATGTGGGCCCGGCGCTCGGTGTTCACCTTGTCCAGCATGGTGGCCAAAGTGGTGGATTTGCCCGATCCGGTAGGCCCGGTCACCAATACCAGCCCCCTGGGCTTGGAGGCCAGTTCGGCAGCCACCGGAGGAAGTCCCAGATCCTGGAAGGTGCGTATCTCCCAGGGAATAGTCCTTAAAGCCATGGCCACGCATCCCCGCTGCAGAAAGATATTTCCCCGGAACCGGGACAGGCCCTGAACGCCGAATGAAAGATCCAGTTCCTGCTCCATCTCAAATCTTTTCTTCTGGCGGTCGTTGAGGATGCTGTAGGCTAAAGACTGGGTCATATCAGGGGTAAGTTTGTCATGAGTGCTTTGCATCAATTCGCCGTCGATCCGGAAGACCGGCGGCACCCCGGCGGTAATATGAAGATCGCTGGATTTCTTCTGGATCATTTCCTCCAGCAGTTGCTGTAAGGTGATCATCTTATGCCCTGTCTATGTTTATTGATAATGAGTTGATTTCTTTGCCTGTTTAGCAGCATGTGCCATAAGTTTTCTATAATCGGCCGCATAAATTGCAAAATGAATTGAATCGAATGGGCACAATTACAATTACGATTTCCAGTTTATTATTACCGCCTTTATATCATTTGGACATTATACTAAATCATTGCTGGTTTTATCCTTCGGCAGTTTCCCGGATCATCTCTTCCACCGTGGTCATACCCTGTTTGACCTTGCCCCAGGCGTCCATTCTCAGGGTCAGCATTCCTTCTTTAACTGCTGTGGCCCTGATGGTGGTTACCGGCTCCCGCCTTAATATCTGAGCCCGCAAGGTCCGGGATATGGGCATGACCTCATAAAGGCCCACCCGTCCCTTATATCCTGTGTTATTGCATACCGCACAGCCCTTTCCCTTGTAAAAAGTCACACCTTTGAGTTCCTCCGGAGCGATGCCCAGATCGGTCAGCACCTTGGGATTGTATTCATGGGTGTCCTTGCAGGCTTTGCATATCCGGCGCACCAACCGCTGGGCCTGGATTAGCACCGTGGACGAGGCCACCAGGAACGGATCCACTCCCATGTCCACCAAACGGCTGATAGTGGATGGAGCGTCGTTAGTGTGCAGGGTGGATAGCACCAGATGCCCGGTCAGGGCCGCCCGGATGGCGATGGAAGCGGTGGGGCCGTCCCGGATCTCCCCCAGCATGATGATATTAGGAGCCTGCCGGAGCATGGAGCGCAGAGCCAGCCCGAAGGTGAAACCGATGCCGGCCTCGGCCTGAATCTGGTTTACGCCTTTCAGATTATATTCTATGGGATCCTCAACCGTCATGATGTGCCGGTCCGGGGTGTTCAGCTGAGAAAGAGCAGAATATAGGGTGGTGGTCTTGCCCGATCCGGTGGGCCCGGTGATCAGCACAATGCCGTATGGAGCGTGGATGGATTTCATGAAATTGCGCAGGGCATCCTCGGTGAACCCGAAGTTGGCCAGATCCAGGGTCAGGGAGGACGAGTCCAGGATACGCATCACCACTTTTTCCCCAAACAACACCGGCAGAGTGGAAACCCGGAGGTCGATTTTCTTGTCCAGCACTTTGATGGCGATGCGTCCGTCCTGGGGCTTGCGCCGCTCGGTCACGTCCAGCTTGGACATGATCTTCAAGCGGGAGACCAGCGGGGATTTCATCTTCATGGGCGGCTCCATCAGGGTCACCAGTACGCCGTCCTGCCGCAGCCGGATCCGGAACACCTTTTCATAAGGCTCAACGTGGATGTCCGAAGCTCCCCGGCGCACCGCCTCGGTCAGAATATAATTGGCCATCTTGACCACTGGGGTTGACTGTCCGGCCTGCTGGGCCGAAATATCGTCCTCTTCTTCCAGACCTTCATCCACCATCTCCACGTTCCCAAAGTCACCATCCAAGGTCTCTTCGTGCTCCGGCAATTTTTCTATGTCATCGGATTTGGTCTGGGCCAGATCGCCTCCCTCAGCAATGACCTGCAGGTCCCGTCCCAAAGGATAGTGCTGTTCCAATAATTTTTTAACCGCGCTGTAAGCGGCCACCACCGGCTTGACCTCCTGGCCGGTCAAAAATTTTATATCTTCCAGAGCATAAAAATCGGAAGGATCTATCATGGCCAGAGTCAGCGAACGGCCCAGTTTCTTGATCGGGATCACCATGAATTTGTTGGCAATGTCGGGCCGGATCATTTTTATCACCGCCGGCTCCACCTGAAAGTTAGAAAGATCCAGCGAAGGAACATTGAACTGCCGGGAAACGAACTGCAGCATTACGTTCTCGGTCACTACACCCAGCCGGATCAGGGTAGCCACCAGCGGCTCGCTGGTGGTGCGCTGCTCGGTTGCGGCTTTGTCATACTGAGCCTGGGTTATCAGGCCCATTTTTAATAGCATTTCGCCTATGTTTTGCGCCATTTTATTTTTCTTGTATTGTTGATTGATTATTCCGCCGTAACTCTTCCCGGGATTAGTCGGCAGCCACGGTTTCCTTCATTACCTCGTCGATGGTCGTCATCCCGTTCATCATCTTGGTGATGCCGTCCATTCTCAGGGTAGGCATGCCCTCCTCTATGGCCTTGGCCTCTATCTCGGCGCTAGTGGCCCGGCGCATGATCAATTCACGGATGGCCGGGGTGATGGGCAGTATCTCTGCCAGGGCCAACCGGCCCTTGTAGCCGGAGTTCCGGCACTCGGAACAGCCCCGGCCCTTGACGAAATTGGCTTTGGAAAAGTCAATCTTGGAATGAGCGAATTCCTCAAGCAACCTTTGATCGGGCTGATACGGCTCTTTGCAATTCTGGCAGACCTTGCGCACCAGCCGCTGGGACTCCACCACCAGCAGCGAGGATGATATCATGAAGGGCTCCACCCCCATGTCCACCAGACGGGTGATGGTCAGACAGGCACTATTGGTGTGAACGGTGGAAAGCACCATATGCCCTGTCAGAGATGCCCTGATGGCTATCTCGGCTGTCTCCTTGTCCCGGATCTCACCCACCATGATGATGTTGGGATCCTGCCGCAAAAAAGCCTTCAGGGCGGCGGCAAAGGTGGTGCCTCCGTCCTCGTGCACCGCCACCTGGTTGATGCCCATCAGGCTGTATTCCACCGGTTCCTCGGCCGTCATGATGTTGACATCGGGCTTGTTGACCTCCTGCAAGGCCCCGTAGAGGGTGGTGGTCTTGCCGCAGCCGGTGGGACCGGTAACCAAGGCGATCCCGAACGGGGTGTGGACCGCCTTTAAAAGATGTTTCAGGGGCCCGGGCTCAAATCCCAACAGGTTCAAATCAAAGGTAACGGTGCTCCGGTCCAGAATACGCATGGCCACCTTTTCCCCGAAGGCCGAAGGGATGATGGATACCCGAAGATCAATGGGCCGGTCCATGACATTAAGCCGGAGACGGCCGTCCTGGGGCATCCGCTTCTCCTCCACCTTAAGTTTGGAGATGATCTTGATCCTGGCCACCAGCGATGATTTCATCTTAAGTGGCGGCTGCATCACTTCGTGCAGCACACCATCCACTGACATCCTCACCCGCATGTCCTTTTCGTAAGGCTCCAGGTGAATGTCGGTGGCGTGGCGCTTGACGCCTTCGGCGATCAGGGCATTGATCAGTTTGGCGGCCGGGGAATTTTCGATGGCCGCCGTCATCTCGGACATGGCGTCGCCCCCGTCGTCCTTCTCCTCCTCCAGCACCTCCAGGCCGCCCTCTTCGCCCTCGGTCGTCTCTTCCATGGATTGCATCACTTCCTCCAGCATCCCGGAGGCGCCGTAATTCTTGTCGATGGCGGTCCAGATGGCAGATTCCAGAGCCAAGGCCGGATGGACCTCGAACCCGGTGGAGAACTTTATCTCCTCCATGGCGTGAAAATTGGTGGGTTCTATCATGGCCACAGTCAAGACCCGCCCCAGCCGGTTAAGCGGTAACACCCCGTATTTTTGGGCCAGTTTGGCCGGGATCAGGCCTAGGATGGCCTTGTCAAAATTATAATCGTTGAGGTTCACCGCCGGCACATTGAACTGCTTGGACAAGAACTGTAATATCTCATCCTCAGTGATGTAACCAAGCTTGGCCAGCACCGACCCCAGCTTGCTTCCGGTGGACTGCTGTTCTTTTAAAGCCTTATCCAGCTGCTCCGCGCTGATCATCCCGGACTTTAAAAGCATGTCGCCGATTTTTAACGCCATATTTCCTGATATCCTGATATTATAGTGTTGACCGTCTTTTGAAAGAAACCATACCTGTCCGAAAAATCATGCCAATGTTCAAAGCTTCCTACACGAAAGCGCCGCTTCTTGCATCCCGCCATTAATGATCAATCGGCCACTGTTTTGGCGATCACAGTTTCCAGCGTGGTTATTCCTTTCCTGACCTTGTTAAAACCGTCCTGACGCAGCAGCTGCATCCCCTCCTTGACGGCCATATCCCTGATCTCATCGGTGGAGGCCCGGCTCAAGATCAGCTTGCGGATGGCCGGACTGATCACCAATATCTCGTATAGTCCTATCCGTCCCTTGAACCCTGTGCGGTTGCAGTCCATGCAGCCAGCACCCTTGTAGAAGGTAACCCCTTCGAACTCGGCCGGGTCTGCCCCCAGTTTGGTTATCAGTTCCGGCGTAATGCTGGGATCCGGCTGTTTGCAGTTTGGACAGATGGTCCGCACCAGCCGTTGAGCCTCGATGACATTGACGGTGGCGGCGATCAGGAAGGGCGGGATCTCCATGTCCAGAAGACGGTTCAGACTGCTGGGGGCGTCATTGGTGTGCAGGGTGGAAAGCACCAAATGCCCGGTCATAGCCGCGGTCATGGCAATTTCGCCGGTCTCCCGGTCCCGGGTCTCCCCCACCAGGATGATGTTGGGGTCCTGGCGCAGAAAGGCCTTTAAAGCCACGGCAAAAGTATACCCGATCTCGGGGTGGATGTTCACCTGATTGATGCCCATGATGTCGAATTCCACCGGGTCCTCGGCGGTGCTGATGTTGACCTTGGGGGTATTGAGCCGGTTGATCAGCGAATAAAGGGTCATGGTCTTTCCCGAACCGGTGGGCCCGGTGATCAGGATCATCCCATTGGGCTTGGAAGAGGCGGCCAAAAAATTCTCCATCGGTTTACCCTCCAGCCCCAGTTTAGTCAGATCGGAGGAAAGGCCTGACTGGCGAAGGATCCGGATACATATCTTCTCGCCGTGTTTAATGGGCATGGTGGAGACGCGAAAATCCACGTTCTGGTCGCCGGCCTTCACCGAGAACCTACCGTCCTGTGGCAGGCGGCGCTCGGTCAGGTTCAGCCGGGAAAGCACCTTGATGCGGCTGGCCACCGCGGCCGCAATCCGCTTGGGCGGAGACATGGCTTCCTGCAGCACCCCGTCAATGCGGAAGCGTACCCTTAAAACCTTTTCGTAAGGTTCGATGTGGATGTCCGAGACCCCTCGCTTGACTGCATCAAAGACCATCTGGTTGACCAGTTTGACCACCGGGGCCGCTTCCATGTCGGCCTGGGTGACCACATCCTCCTGTTCCTTGTCCACAAATTCCACCTGGCCTTCCTCTTCCTGAACCGCCTTCATGGCTTCGTTAAGTCCGGCAGAGCCGGCGTAAAGCTTTTCCAGGGCCCGGGCAATGGCGGTGTCGGCGCAGACCAGCGGTTTTACCTCCATCCCGGTCAAAAACTGGATATTCTCCAATGTGAAGACGTCGGCCGGATTGGACATGGCCACCTGCAGGGTCCTGCCCTGTCGGGCCACCGGGATCACCTGGCACTTCTGGGCTACATCGGCCGGGATCAGCTTCAGCACCAGGGGATCGATCTCTTTGTTGGAAAGATTGATGGTAGGCACATTGAACTGCTTGCCAAGAAAGTCGGTGGTGGCTTCCTCGGTAATGAATTTCATTTTTATCAGGCAGGCCCCCAGTTTGTCACCGCTGCTCTTTTGCTCCACCAGGGCCTTCTCCAGCTGTTCCTTGGTGATCAGCCCGGCCTGCAGCAACATGTCTCCCAGTTTAAGTGCCATAAACTATTTCACCTCCGTCATTATTACAAGGGGAATTTTAATGTGCCAATTGGCCCGCTGATCACCATGTTCACTTTGAACTTCATGATATATGTTGAATGGCCAGGAGAAAAACAAAGACGCACTTTACAAACCCAGCAACAATTTACTATACCATAGACGACAAGGGGTTGTCAAGCAATACCAATTATTTAATATAACATAATTAAAACCGGAAATAAAGGGTTTTTTGCAATAATTTTCAAGTATTTTGGCCAATAAAAATACCGGCCTGTAGCAGCCGGTAAATTAAAGATGTTTGGGACCAAAATAAATCCCCGCTCTCACTATTCCACCGTTACATGTTCCATCAGTTGGCTCAGCCGCTTTGGGCCAATGCCTTTTACGTTTCCCAATTCATCCGCCTTTTTAAATCCCCCTTTGGCGGCCCTGTAGTCAATGATCCTTTGGGCCATGGCCGGTCCGACATTTGGAAGTTTTTCCAGAGCCTGCTGTGATGCTTGATTGATATTCACCTTTTGTGCCGGAAAATATTTCCGGCTTTGCCTGTACGATGTTTCCACATCGCCGGTGGCTGAACCGGATGAAAGTCCTTGGGCCGAACCGCTGTCAACTGGCGCCGGCAGGTTGGCAATAATGCTTTTCAATCCGGGGGCAAAACCGGGATGGCTTTTCTTGTAGACCAGGATGGCTGTGCCGGTCACAAAAGCTGCTATCAGGAAGATCACGGCCTTTTTTTCGTCAGGAGTGAATCCGAACATAACAGTTAAAAAGTTATGGTGACGGTGGTGTTAAGACTGTAGGACTCGCTGTCCAAGGTGGGCATTTTTGCGTCTGTGCTGCTGGTATACGAACCGCTTAACTCCCCCTTTATGTTCCGGGTGAAATTATAGGTGGCATTGGGAGAAATGGATATGTCGGTTTTATTGTTTATGAATTTTTCATCGGGGATATCCTTCACATCAACTCCGATGTCCAGGGCGGGGGCAGAAATAGTATTGGAATAACTGGCTTGCAGACCCAGGTTAAGATCGCTTTTGAATTTGAACCTCTTCTTCCCCATCTTCCACAATTTCAGCACAAAACCCTGGGGAGCGCTGAAGGAATAATTCCCTGAAGCGCTGATCTTCATATTTCGGGAATAGGCTTTTTGCCAGCCGCTGGGAAATTCAGCGGAGGTCACCGGTAAACGGCTGTCCGTAGTGGAGTAATCAAAGGAAGCCTGGGTGCTGACCTGTTTTTTCCATCTGGCATTAAGCGAGATCAGGGGACTGAAACTGTGGTTGATGGTCCAGCTGGTAGTATCCCGGTCCCGGCCGGCCTGGAAGGCCATTTCCTCGCGCTTGGAATAGTTGCTGTTAAGGTTGGCACTGGCCAGCATTTTGATCATTTTCAATGCCTTCTCCACCGAGTTCAGGCTGACCCTCAGGTCAGGCCAGGTAGTACCCTGCCGGGAGATGGCGCTGTTCGGCTCCCAGGTCCAGGAATCGCTGCGTTGCCATCCGGCATTGATGCTTAGCTGCCCAAGCGAAGCCCCGGTGCTGGCCGAATAGCTGTTGGTGATGCCGGCCCGGTCCGAGGCCAGGGGGGCATAGCTTTCGGAGTAAAGCGGCCTTCGCCGCCATCCCAGTTGATAATAGATATCGGGGTAAATTACATCTGTCCGGCTGTACAGACCCGAGGAACTGTTGGTTTTGCTCTGGGAAATAGTTATGTCCAGCGGATTGATCTTCTTCAGTATCTTTTCTACCTGAATGACCAGCCACAAAGGAGTCCCAGCCTCGGTGGAATCGTCCTTGGATTCGTTTCGTAGTGCAGTTATTTTTATCAGCCACTTGGCTATTTCCAGATTTCCGTTCAGCGAAAGATTATTGGCGTTTGAAATGTTCAGGAGCGACGCGGAATCTGGCCTGCTGGGGACCAGATAGGCCTGGTTGGTCTGGCTATAAGTGGTGCTGTAATTAAAATTTGGCTGGATCAGCTTCAGCCAGGTAAGGGTGGTATGGTAATCCACCGTCTGGGAGCGGGAGACCTCCGCACCCAGCCCGTATTTCCAGGCCAGCTCGCCGGCCCCGGTCCTTTGCAAAAGATTGCGGCTAGTGGAAAAACGGTAATTTAATGGATCAGCGACCTGCCAGGAAAGCTGGGCGCTGCCGCCCCTGGTCAGTCCGCTGCCTGCGGTGCTTACCGCGTTGACCTGCTTGTCCAGGTTCCAGTGCCAGGTACGTTTATTGTTAACAGCAAAAGAAAGCCCCGATGGCAGGTAATAAAGCTTAAGCCAGTCGCCAAGGCCCAGACTCCTCCTTGTTGCGGGTGTCCACCCCCAGCTGAGATCGGTATTGATGGTGGTGGAACTGTCAGAATTATACCTATCGCTGGAAGTGCTCCGGTTCCAGGCCAGCGAAGCCGACATCCGGTCTATGGTAAAATCAGTCAACCACCACCGGGAAGGGTTTTTACTAAGATCCACTTTTATGTTCCGGCCCCGGGTCCATTCCATTTGTTCGGAGCTTTCCTGATCGGTCAGCTTGCGGTCGTCTCCGCCATACCAGGGATAGCTTTCGGACAGACTGGCCCCGAAACTTACCGGGACCTTAAGCCCCAGACGGTTAAGGTAGAATTTATCCAGCTGCAGGCTTCCGCCCAGATTGTAACTTAACCTTTGGGCCAGGGCCGGAGCTTGGCCCATGGTGTACCAATATGCGTCTCTGCGGTCATACCCCAGGCTGAGGGAAAACAGGTCGGCTATCCCTATCTTTACGCTGGCGATTACTGCCGTGCCCCGTTCCCGCCGCACTTCATCTAACCGGAGGTTATCAAACAATACCTCGCCGCTGTATGGGATTAGCGTGTCCGGATTGAGCACGCCCAAATACAAAGCACCGATATTGGCCAAATTGGGTGTGCCCTTGACGGTATATGCACCCTTTGTCTTAAGACCCAAAGAATTAGTATCAAGCGTTTTCACGCTGGTAAGTTCGTCCAGGTTCAACGTCAGTTCCTGCCAACCGGAGGTAAGCTGGCCGGTGTATTGATAATAAGGGCTGGAGCTGTCTGCGTTCGAAGCCAACCGGATCAAGTATTGCCCGGCTCCGAGGCTGTCTTTTACCCAGAGCTTGAGTTTTTTATAACCAGTATAATTGTTTTCCCGGGTGTTGGTGTTCCTTTGGGCCAGGGCCAAATGTCCGGGTTTAAGATTGGCCAGCTTTAAGACCAGACTTTGCTCGAATTTGGGATGCCCATTCTCATCGTTCTCCACCGTATTGGGCGGCGGAAGGTAGTCGGCATCGTCCTTGTTGTTTTTAACAGTTATGTTGAATTCTTCCGTGCTGTCCACCGGAATGGGATACAGCGCCGGGACGATCGGTTTTTCCTGCCACCGGTTGCCCGATACTTCCACCAGGGCCAGTTCTACCTCTGCCGAAGCGGCTTCACAACTGTCCACCCAGACCCGGGCATAGTAGATATTGCCCCAACCGGATTGATTACCGACAGCTTTAGCCGAATCCAGCGGCACAGAGAACTTTCGCCAGTTGTTAGCATTGGGTTCTCCATTGCTGTCCGAAAGATTAAAGGTAAAGGTATAATAACTGTTGGTTTGTTTCCAGACGGTCCCGGGACCATTGCCCGACAGCTTCAGATCTTCGGTATCGTATATCCCGTTGCCTTCGGTGCCGTTGTATTTGGAAGAATCGGTGGCAAGAAAATCGTCGTTCCCGTCATCGCCTGAATTGATATCACGATCGTTATCATCTCTTTTTATCATATCTAAACCGATGTCATTGTCTCCGGTATATATCTGCTGGGCGGCTGGTGCCAAAGATTCAGCATCCACAATTCCTGGCCGGCCTTTGATATAACCCCAGGCATCCCGCCTTACCTGGTCCATGTCCATCTCCTCTCCGAAGTCTATGTGCAGTCGGACCGCAATATTGTCTTTGGTCCTGACCCAGACGTTAAGCAGTTTGCTCTGGCTCAGGTCCATCCCGTTCCTGCTTAATAGCTGGGTTACACCAGACCAGGAACTATCGCCGGCGGCAATATCCGGCTGATGATAGATTTTAAGAGTGGTCACGGGGTCTTTTCGCAGGGTAGAATCGGTGATGGCCGGGTTGATCTCTCCCTGGGTCACCTTGGCGGTGGGATTATACCAGAATGCCCTGGCGGCAAATTGTTCCCTGGTCTTGTGAAAGCTGGAGTCGGGGAGGCCGGAATGAACCCAGCCCTGGCGATATAGATTCAGGCCGTCGGTCAGCTTGGTGCCGTCCATATCGTCCAGATAAACTTCGCCCTTGGTATTGGGATTGGGAAAGTTGGCCGCAGCCTCACCGGAAACCTCAAAATTTGAGGCAGCCTCTGTTTCCACCCCTGGCAGGTAATTGGCCAACGCCGTCAAGAACCCTGGACTGGTCTTGTAATATCCGTCCAGGCCGGCTACTATCATCGTTTTGGGCTCCTCGCCCAACCGGGGCTTGGTCTCAAGGCTTTGCTCGCTGCGGTAAAGCCAAGTCCCTCCCAGTTGAGCATGTTCGCCAAGTTTATAAATACCGCGCATCCCGGCTAGTGTCTTGGTGCCGAATGAGGCCCAAGGCATGAATTGATAGCTGATGTTGAGGCTGGTTCCGGCCTGAATCACCTTTTCCCGGTAGGCCTCGGCAAAGGTGACGGTGCCAGTCTCATAATCCACCGTATACTGGCTTGAAGGCACATTCTCCCCTCCGATGCTTACCTGGACGCTTCCTTCTATCAACTGACCGGCAACATCCAAATTATAAATCGCCTGCTTGGTAAGATAGCTGATCACTATCTGGTATTGGGGAGTGACCCTCTCAAGATTGGAACTGTCGTAAATGGCTGGATTACGTACAGGAAGGACCGGATCATCAAAGGGGCGGGTCCAGTGGGGACGGGGCATCAGATCAAAGGAAAAATATCCCTCGGATATGCTGCCAAATTTCTCAAATTCAATCACTCCGTTGGAGTCGGTCAGACTCATCAGATCCGTGAACAATCTTCCGCTGGCTGAATCCCGGGACTGGACATCAGACCCCGAACTGGATATTTTCTTAACATCGATCTTAAGGCTGCTTTCCACAATGTCATTGGAACCTATGTTATAAAAGTTCCTGAACTCATAGTTCCAGGCATACCCGTCTCGCGACAAACTGTCCGCGGGGCGGCAATTTTCGGGTTTGATTACGGCAACATTTGGCAGGCTGGTGGTATCGAAGACGGTCTGGTCTGGATAATATTGCCCGTTCTGGGTTTTATATGCCACCAACAGCGCATCGGTGGTCTGAAGACCATATGCCAAGGTCAATAGATAACCATTGCCTCCGCCTAATCGTTCATATTTGAACTCCTCAATCAATTTCTTTTCCACCGCTACGTAACTTCTTGTGAAGGCAACGGAATCCATTACGTTAAAATCAAGCCAGCTGCGGTTCAGCCCAAAGACTTTTTTTGTGCCGGTTTGTGTTTGAGTCTGTGAATTCACATAAACTCTCATGTCGGTTATGGGATCGTTGGTGTCCGCCACCGGTATCCAGAAAAAACGATGGGCTATGAAATCCTTGTCGTAAAGCTTGTTCTCCTTCTGCTGGCTTTGGCCCACAAATTTCTTGGTCTCGCCCTGCCCCTCGTCCTTGCTGGCAATGGCGGTCAGTTCCAGGCCGCCCAGCTTGGCCACCCCCTTGATGCCGAACAGCCCCTTGTGCTGGGTGCTTAAGCCGCCGATGAGCGATGATCCCGCCAGGCTGAACTCGGTGTCACCGGCCTCCAGCCTTTGTAATATCTCATCCTCCTTGCCTTCGTAATAGAGGCGGATCTTGCTTTTTTTGTCGGTCAATGCTTCGCTATTCCAGTCGATCAGAACGTGCAGCCGTTCCCCGATGATGCCCTCCAGATTCACTTGTTGTTCCTGCTTTATTTTCAGGGCAAAACTGCCTGTATTCCCGGCAACCTCGGTGGTTTTTTCCCTGCCGTAGTTATTGGTCTGCTGGCCGCCTATGGTGATCTTTTCGCTGCCGCTGATCTTTATCTGGGCCCCGGAGCCCAGTATCTTGCCGATTCCAGGCAACGGTACTTTGATGTCCGGGATCAATCCTTCGCCTGAGCGATCGGCGGCCGCCTTGGCCAAAAAGTCAGCATTGTTCTGCCGCCATAAGGTTGACAACCCGGCCTGGCGGCGCTTCAGCCCAAAACCTTCCAAGGTATTGAATTTCTGGAAAAGGGGAAAGTCCCTGTACATTTCCAGTTCCAGCATAGCGTTAAGATTCAGATCCAGGCTGTCCTTGACCGAAATGTTCTGATCCCTGGCCTGCTGTCCGATAAACCCCGAAGCCAGCGAATCAAGAGAACCCTGCTCCTGGGCTATAGCCATGCCTGCACCGGCCAGTGTTGCCAGGAAAAGTGACAGGCTGAACTTTACGATCTTATTTATGAAAAATGGTTTCAACAGTCATCTTTAAAAAAACGTGAAAAATATTGTTTCATGGTTCACCAGGCAGTCACTAGTTAGTATGGTAAATCATGTTAATCCTGTCTAATTGGTTTCCAGCCTTTCCGCCGGAATGTAGAAAATCCTTGCATTTTTGAGAATTACAGGTTAATATTAAGCCCATGAAAATAATGGACCGCTATCTTTTAAGGGAGCACCTGGCCCCCTTTTTCTTTGCGCTGGCAGTCACCACCTTCATCCTGCTGATGGACAAACTGTTTGAGCTGATCGACCTTTTGATCGGCAAACGGGTGGCCGGGCTGTTGGTGCTGAAGATCTTTGCCTTAAGCCTGCCCTCGATTCTGGCTCTGACCGTGCCCATGGCGGTGCTGGTGGCGGTGTTGATGACCTTCGGCCGCATCTCCGGCGACAATGAACTGACCGCGCTTAAATCCGCCGGACTGCCGCTGTCCCGGCTGCTGGTGGCCCCGGTCCTGGCCGGGATGGCTTTGACCCTAGGCCTGTATTTTTTCACCGACCGGATACTGCCCGAGGCCAACCACTCTCTGAAAAACACCTTTATGGCCATCTCCTCCGCCAAACCGGCCCTGCGGCTGAAGGAGAACACATTCGTTTCCGATTTTACCGGCTATAATATCCTGGTGGGCAAAGTGGATGCCGGCAGTTCCCGCCTGCACAAGGTCACCATATACGAAAGCATTCCCAACGGCTACCCCCGGACCATTATCGCAGACGAGGGACAGCTGACCATGATGACCAGGCAGAATGTTCTGCGGCTGGAGCTGTGGCGGGGCCAGATCCACGAAGCCGACGTCAAGGATCCCCGGACCTACCATAAAATGGATTTCAACACCCACGTCATCAACCTGCCCCTGGACCCGGCCACGGTTCAGACGGTGCAGGCCCAGCGGGGAGACCGGGAGATGACCTCCAGAATGATGCAGGGACAGATCACTCAGATAGAACAGACCATCGCCCCGGTAAGAACCCAGCTGGCTGATTCTGCCCGGCTCTCGGCCTGGCAGAAAGAACAGTTCAAGCAGGACATCCACAATAAGACCAGCGACATCCGACGTTATCAGGTGGAAATTCAAAAGAAGCTCGCCATTCCATTTGCCTGCCTGGTCTTCGTATTATTAGGAGTGCCACTGGGATCGATGACCAGAAAGGGTTCCATGGGCGCCAGTATCGGCATGGCACTAGGATTTTTTGTGCTCTATTACCTGGCTTTGGTGGGCGGCGAAGAACTGGCCGACCGCCAGATAGTGTCTCCCTGGCTGGCCATGTGGGTGGCCAACATTGCTTTGGGAACCTGCGGAGTCCTGCTGCTTTTGTGGCAGAATTCTGAAATTGACCTTCGCAAACTGATCACCAAAAAGGCAAAATGAAGATCATAGACCGCTATCTGATCCGGGAATTCCTCAAAACCATGCTGCTGGCCTTGGTTTCCTTTGTACTGCTCTTCATCCTGGTGGATGTCTTTGAAAAGCTGGACATTTTCATCGACGCCAAAGCCAAGCTTTGGATGGTGGCCCTTTATTATTTGTATCAGATTCCCTACATTCTGGTGTTGACCCTACCGGTGGCCATGCTTTTGGCCAGCATGGGAACCATCAGCCAGATGTCCCGGCATTACGAGATTGTGGCCCTTAAATCATCCGGCATCAGCCTCAATCGCGTATTCATGCCGCTTTTAATGCTGGGCCTTTTGGTAAGCTTGCTGGTGCTGGGATTTGGGGAAACCGTGGTCCCTTTCACCAACCAAAAACGGGGAAATTTGGAGCGCCAGGACATCCGCAAGCGCAGCCTGCATTTTGAAACTATCCGCAATGATCTTTATTATGCCGGAACCGGCGGCAGATTTTATTTCATTAAAAGATACGATGTTCCCAAAGCCTCCATGGACTCGGTGGTGATCTGGCAGATGGACACCCTGAACCGGCTGGCGGTGCGGGTGGACGCCCCCAGAGGGTTATGGGTCAACGACCACTGGGAGCTTCAGGGAATCAAAGGAACGCCCATCATCAGGCGCCAGTTCATCAACGACCAGATGCTGGAGGACAGCCTCCAGTTCCTGGCTTTAACCGGGTTTGCCGAGACCCCGGAATCATTCACCAAAAGGGTGCTGCTGCCGGACGAGATGAACTTTGCCCAATTATCCAGGTATATAGATGCCCTGCAGCGCTCAGGCGGGGATGCCCACCGCTATGTGGTGGACCTCTACTTCAAGCTTTCATTCCCCTTCGCCAACTTCATCATTCTGCTGTTCGGGCTTCCCATCCTATCCAATTCCCGCAAAAGCGGGGCCACCCTTAGTTTTTCCCTTTCGCTGCTGGTCTGCTTTGTATTTTGGGGGATATTGCAGACCGGCCGGGCCCTGGGCCATAATGCTTCCCTGCCGCCCACGGTGGCGGCCTGGCTTCCCAATCTGCTATTCGGAGCGCTGGGCTTGTACATCCTTTACCGGGCTCCCAAATAAAAAAAGACCGTCTTCCTCAGATCCCCGGATCAAAACAAAATATCCACCGCCCCTTAACGCTGTTTATCTAAAGCAAAAAGGGGATAAAGGATATTTGGTTTTTGCCGGAAGAAACTGACTTAAACGGCCGTTAGTGTTTCCTCTTAGTTTTGTTTTCATCGGGCCAGACTGTATTCATTAGGATACAGCCTGGCCCATTTTATATTTAAGCCTTAAACTGTAACCTAGGTTCCCATCTCCCATGATGCCAGGTATTTCTTCTGTTCCGGGGTCAGGATATCGACCTTGACCCCCATGGCCTTCAGTTTTAAACTGGCTATCTGCTGGTCCATTTCAGGGGGCAGCGAATAGACCTTCTTTAGCATGGTCCGGCCTTTTTTGGCCAGGGTCTCGGCGGCCAGGGACTGGTTGGCAAAGCTCATGTCCATCACGCTGGCCGGGTGTCCCTCGGCGGTGGCCAGGTTTATCAGCCGGCCCTCGGCCAGGATGATGACGTGGCGGCCCGAAGGCATGGTGTATTCCTCCACCAGCGGCCTGACCTCGCGCTTGGCCTTGGCCACCTTGCGCAATCCGGCCAGATCCAGCTCCACGTTAAAGTGCCCGGAATTGCAGACGATGGCGCCGTCCTTCATGGCCTTGAAATGCTCTGGCCTAATGACGTTGATGTCGCCGGTGACGGTGATGAAGACGTCCCCCGCTTTGGCGGCCTGGGCCATGGGCATCACATTGAATCCGTCCATCAGGGCCTCCAAGGCCTTGACGTTGTCGATCTCGGTGACGATGACGTTGGCGCCCATTCCCTTGCCCCGCATGGCCAGGCCCCGCCCGCACCAGCCGTAACCGGCCACCACCACGGTGGAGCCGGCCAGCAGGAAGTTGGTGGCCCGCAGGACGCCGTCCAAAGTGCTCTGCCCGGTGCCGTAACGGTTGTCAAACATGTGCTTGGTCTGGGAATCGTTGACCGCGATCACCGGAAAGGCAAGGGTCCCGGCCTTTTCCATGCTCCGCAGGCGGATGACACCGGTGGTGGTCTCCTCGGTCCCGCCGATGATGTTCTTTAAAAGATCGCTCCGCTTGGAGTGCAGTTCGGAGACCAGGTCGGCCCCGTCATCCATGGTAATGTTGGGCCGCTGGTCCAGCGACTGGTTCAGGTGGCGGTAGTAGGTCTCCTTGTTCTCGCCCTTGACCGCGAACACCTGGACGCCGAAGTCCTTGACCAGGGAGGCTGCGACCTCATCCTGGGTGGAAAGCGGGTTGGAGGCGCACAATCTGAGCTCGGCTCCGCCGGCCTTAAGGGTCCGCATCAGATTGGCGGTCTCGGCCGTGACGTGCAGGCAGGCCGAGAGCTTGACGCCTTTGAGGGTCTTCTCTTTTTCAAAGCGCTGGCGGATGATCCGCAGCACCGGCATTGATTTCTCGGCCCATTCGATCTTGTTCCTGCCCTGGGCAGCCAGTTTGATATCCTTGATATCGTAGTTCATTCTTTCTTTCTCCTTTATTTTTAGAACTATTCAGCGCCACTAAGGCACGGAGTCACAAAATTAAAAATGGAATTGTATCTTAGTGACTTTGTGGCTGAATGATCACTTACTTTTTAGCCGCTGCCCTAAGCTTGGCGGCCATGTCTGTCTTTTCCCAGGTAAAGCCTTCCTCCTCGCGTCCAAAGTGGCCGTAGGCCGCGGTCCGGCGGTAGACGGGCCGTTTCAGGTTAAGCATAGAGATGATGCCATGGGGAGTCAGATCAAAGTGCTGACGGATGATCTTGGTGATCTTGCCGCTATCCACCTTGCCGGTGCCATAAGTGTCAACCGCAATGGAGACCGGCTCGGCCACTCCAATGGCATAAGCCAGTTGTATCTCACAGCGATCGGCCAGTCCGGCCGCCACCACATTCTTGGCGATGTACCGGGCGGCATAGGCTGCGCTCCGGTCCACTTTGGAGGGGTCCTTGCCCGAGAAGCAGCCGCCGCCGTGCCGGCCCAGCCCGCCGTAGGTGTCCACGATGATCTTGCGCCCGGTCAGGCCGGAATCGCCCTGGGGCCCGCCGATCACGAAGCGCCCGGTGGGGTTGACCAGGATCTTGGTCTTGTCGTCCATCAGCTTGGCATTGACAACCCGGTTGATCACATGCTTGATGATATCCCGCTTGACCCTATCCTCCTTGACCTCGGGATTATGCTGGGCGGAGATCACAATGGTGTCAACCCGCTTGGGTTTGCCGTTGTCGTATTCCACCGTCACCTGGGACTTGCCGTCGGGGCGGAGGTAATCCAGGGTCCCCTTCTTGCGGACCTCGGAAAGCCGCCGGGTCAGCTGATGGGCCAGTTGGATGGGCATGGGCATCAGTTCCGGAGTGTCGTTGCAGGCGTATCCGAACATCATCCCCTGGTCACCGGCTCCGCCCACATCCACCCCCATGGCGATGTCGCCGGACTGCTCCTGGATGGAGGTCACCACGGCGCAGGATTCGTAATCGAAACCGGTCTTGGCGTCGGTATAACCGATATCTTTGATGGTCTCCCGCACGATCTTGGGAAAGGGAATATAGCAGTTGGTGGATATCTCTCCGACCACTACTACCAGCCCGGTGGTTACCAGGGTCTCGCAGGCCACCCGGCCGTTGGGATCCTGCTCCAGAATGGCGTCCAGAATGGCGTCCGATATCTGGTCGCAGACCTTGTCGGGATGGCCCTCGGTCACCGACTCCGAACTGTACAGGACTCTTTCTACCATTGATTTTCTCCTAAAGTGAATGGTTTATTTATAACATTTCCATTTAAGTCAGGTCAATTTCCGAGCCATCCCCCAAGTTAAGCCGGCGTTGTTTGCCCCGGATCGTAGCGTTGTCACCCAACAACGAATTCTGGAGCATCATGGTCTCGATTTGGACGTTGCCGCCGATGATGGTATTGGATATTATGGAATTTTTTATGTGACTGCCGGCGGCGATGGAAACATAGGGCCCGATGATGCAGTGTTCCAGCTTGGCGCCGGGGTCGATATAGACCGGCGGGTTGATCACCACACCCGGCCGGGGGGTGGGATGGAGCGAACTCATCTCCAGCAGCTGACGGTTGGTCGAAAGCAACGTCTCCGGTTTGCCGCAGTCGTACCAGCCATCCACGGTAAAGGATTCCATGGTCTCGCCCTGTTCCAGCATCAACTGCAGGGCGTCGGTCAGCTGGTATTCCCCCTTGGTTTTGATCTTTTTCTGGTACAGCTGGTCGATGGCGGCGTACAACCGGGGCATTTTTCTGATCAGGTAAATCCCCACTATGGCCAGATTGGTCTTGGGATGTTCAGGTTTCTCCACCAGCCTGGATATTTTTTTGCCGTCCAGCTCCACCACCCCGAACCGCCTGGGGTCGGCCACCTGCTTCACTCCGATCTGGGAATTGGGCTTGGAAATGACGTCTTTAAAGCTGGTCTTGAATATGGTGTCCCCCAGGATGATGATGGCGTCATCGTCTCCCACCGTCTGCTTGGTGAGATAGATGGCGTCGGCCAATCCCTTGGCCTTTTCCTGGGTGACGAAGGTGGTTTTGAACTTGAAATTGCCTTCGACGTACTCCCTAATTTTGTCGCCCATATGGCCGATGACCAGAATCACCTCGTCGATGGGCAGGCCCTGCAGCTGGCTCAGGATATGACCGATAATGGGCTTTCCTGCCACCGGGATCAGCACCTTGGGCGTGCTGTGAGTGTGGGGCCTTAGACGCGTACCGGCCCCTGCTACCGGGATGATGGCTTTCATTTTCCTCCCCCCAGTTTGCTTTTGAGGAATTTTATCCTCTCCACCGGAGTGGGATCAGCCTGGTCCAGAAGCGCCAGGTAGTAGCTGGTCATGTCGCCCAGGAAAATAGCCGAGAACAGTCTTGCCAGAAGCGACTGCCCCCGGGTTTCTAGCTTGATTATCCCGGCCGCCTCGGTCTTTAAGATATCCGAGATGATACCGGCCCGGAGCTCGTTGGATTTATGATCTTCCCGGTCCGACAACATCACGATTTTGGTGCTTTGGCGGATCTGGGGAAGCTCCTGCCAGCCTACGATCTCGTTGTGGCAGAGTTCGGGGAAAAATGCGCAATAGGAAAGCATCTTGGAATTTTCGTTGATCTGGTTGGTCCAGCGCCGGGCCACCGGCCACAGGCTGTCCACCGAGGAATAGATCACCGTCAGGTAGTTTTGGAGTTTCAGGGCCAGCTCTTTGGCCTGGTTTTTGGGAGCCGGATTTTCCAGGGCAAACTCCGCAGCCAAAGTATCCAGCAGGGAGACCGCTTCCACCGCCTCGGAACGGGAAGCCTTGATCAGACCGAGTTTGGTCAGCATCCCCCAAAGCCCGAAGAACGAATATCCCAAGGCTCCCCGCGGCGGCAGTCCGCCGGGGATGATCAGGCAGGGATTGTTATTTTGCTGACATAATGATTTTAACTTTCCACCGGAAGTGATGGCCATTATCCGAAGACCTTTCTTTTGGGCCTGGTGATAGGCGGAGAGGGATTCCTCGGTATCGCCGGAATAACTGCTGATCACGGCCAGGTCATTCGTCCCGGCCCAGCCCGGCAGCCCGTAATTCCGCTGAACCCACACCGGCATGGCCATCTTGTCCTGGCCGTAGGCCGAAATGATGTCGCCGGCGATGGCCGACCCCCCCATCCCGCAGATGATCAGGCTGCGGCAGGGATCGCCGGTTAAGGACATTTCAGTTTTATCGACAATCTCCAGCACTTCCCGGGCCTGCCGGGGCATGGAACAAATGACCCCGTACATATCTGAGGGGTCAGCTGATTTCAGGAACGATGGTTCGAGATTATTCAGGTCTATCATTTCAACGGTCCTATCTTTTTACCGTGGTTGACATACTTACGTCCGCAATCGGGGCAGACTGATATTTTGCCCTTTTTGAAATCCAACGCCCCGCCGCATTCGCACATCCATCCCATCTGGCGGGCCGGCACCCCGGCCATCACGGCGTAATCCGGCACATCCCTGGTGACCACCGCCCCGGCTGCCACCATGGCATGCCTTCCGATGACTATTCCGCACAGGATGGTGCTGTTGGCCCCCAGCGAAGCGCCCTTCTTGACCAGGGTGGGGATCCATTTCCCGTGCTTGGGGTAGGCCGCCCGGGGATTGAGATCGTTGGTAAAGACCACCGAGGGCCCGCAGAAGACCTGGTCCTCCAGGGTCACCAGATCGTAGATGGAGACGTTGTTCTGCAGCCGGCAGCCGTTGCCGATGACCGCCCGGCCGGAGATATAGCAGTTCTGGCCGATACTGCAATCCTGGCCGATGGTGGCCCCCCGGCAGATATGGCAGAAATGCCAGATCTTGGTCCCTTTTCCCACATTGACCGGCAGGTCGGCAAAGGATGTTTTATGCAAAAAATATTTTGTCAGCATATTGCTTCCGGTCAGTCATAAGGTGCGGTTATGATGTTGCAGTTTTGTCCGAATATATCTTTTAATTATACCAAATAAACCGGTCAAAGTCCATAAATAAGCAACAACTTAATAGGCGTTATTGGGGAACAAAACCTGGATCACGGTCTTAAACAATATCTTGATGTCCATCAGCAACGACCAGTGTTCTATGTAAAATATATCGTACTTGGTCCGCTCGATAATCGAGGTGTCTCCCCTCAAACCGTTGATCTGGGCCCAGCCCGTTACCCCGGACTTGACCTTGTGGCGCGAGGCATAGCGTGGAATCTGTTCCTTGAATTTGGCCACAAAGAACGGGCGTTCCGGCCTGGGACCCACCAGGCTCATATCGCCTTTCAGGACATTGTAGAACTGGGGCAGTTCGTCCAGGCTGTATTTGCGCATGAAGCTTCCCAGCCGGGTGCGCCGGGGATCGCCGTCCTTGGCCCAGACCGGGCCGCTCTGTTCCTCGGCATCCATCCGCATGGAACGGAATTTATACATCTTAAAGGTGGTGCCGTCATAGCCCACCCTTTCCTGGGAGTAAAAGGCCGGTCCTTTGGATCCCAGTTTGACCAGGCCGGCCAGCACTAACATCAGCGGCGAGAGCAATGCCAGGGCCGTAACGGAGCTGGACAGATCAAAGGCCCTTTTTATCAGAAGGTCCCAGTCGGACATGGGCACCACCCGCAGGTTGATCAGGGGTATGTCCCCCAGCTGGGAGACGCTGGTGTCGTGGCTGATAATCCCTATCAGGTCGGGCACGAATTTCAGCTCGATCTGGCGGTGTTCTATCGCATTGACTATGTCGGGCACTTTCCCCTGGTTCTGCTGGGGAAGAACGATGAAAAGGGTGTCCAGGGAATGCTGGTCCACCAAAGCCGAAAGGTCTTCGATCTTAGCCAGGTTTATCCCGGGTTTTCCATTCTGCTGCGAGGCGTTGCAGCAATCGGAGATGCCGATCAGCAGATCGATCCGGTAACCGTATTCCGGATGTTTTTCTATCTGCTCCAGTATCTTTTGGGCGGTCTCCCCGTTGCCCACCAGCCCCGCTCTTTTAAGCCCCAGTCCGTATTTGCTCATCAGCCAGCGGTAAACCTTCACCGCTATGATCCGTTCTATGGAAAGCAGCACAAAGCCGATGATGGTGGCCAGGCCCAGCACCAGGCGGGACCATACCACCTCGCGGTAAAAGAAGGAAAAGGCCATGATGGCCACCAGCCCCACCACCGTTCCCTTGGCCACCCGGTAGATCTCCTCGTCGCTGGTCATGATCTGGCGGCTTTCGTACAGGCCCACCATCCAAAAAATGAAAACCCACAGGATCCCCACCGCCACCGAGGCGCTGAAATAATAGAAATAGGGGGGGATGCCCTTGGGCACCAGTATCCAGCCGGAGAGGAAGCGGATCCAGTAGGAGATGGTGAAGGACAGGAAGATGATCAGGGCATCCATCAGCATTAGGATGCCGGAGAATGTCAGCTGGCCTTTGCGGGTGAACATTATTGCTTCATATATAAATTTGTTATTATTTATTTATTGTAATGGTCTTGAACAGACCGCCGGTTATACCGGCGAACTGAAACAATGAACGTCCCATCAAAACAAGAGGGCTTAATATCCCCGCAGTTAGATCGCGTTTGACAGCCTTGATCGTGAAAGGAATGGTGGACAGAAGAAAAGAGAACAAAACCGCGGCTGGTATAAATTTTAGTTTTTGATCGAAGACCCAAAGCGCAGCTGCTATCATTAAAAGCGGGAACAGCAGGGTTTGCAGTTTCATCAATTGAGGTGTATGTCCGTCTTTGATCATTTTGTTGGGATTTTTCCTGACCGCCACCATCCGCCAATAGGCAAACTTGTATTTCTTTTTGAAATAACTGATCCAGGTGCTTGGATGAGTATGATAGACAACAGCCTGGGGGTTGAATACCATTTTCAAACCGGCATTAGACATTCGAAAGGATAACTCCACGTCCTCTGCGCAGGCCACTGGGAAACTGGTATCATATCCCTGAAAACGCAAAAAAACATCCCGTTTAAATCCGGCGGAGTATGTATCTATGAAATCAATATACTTGGATTTCCTTAAAAGATCATACTTATCTTGGTATTCAATTTGAACAAAACGGGCGGCCAGCTCTTTTTGCCTGGTCTTATATATCCCCTTGGCGCCGCATAAATCCTGTTCTTTTTCAAACGGAAGAAGCATGTGATTTATCCAATCTGGGTCCGGGACGCAATCAGCATCCGTGAAAAGTATGATATCCCCCTGAGCCGCCTTGGCGCCGTTGTTCCTGGCTGCGGCCGGCCCGGCATTACCCTGTTTAAGCAATTTTATACCGGTGTATTTGCCAGCGATCTCAGCGGTTCCGTCGGTCGAGCCGTCGTCCACTACAATTATCTCATAGTCTGATCTGCCGGCAGTCTGGTTCGAAAGTGCCTCCAGGCATTGCCCTATTGTTTTTTCTGAATTATAAGCCGGAATGATTACCGAGGTCCTCACTTTTTGCCGCCTCCGTATGTACCCCGGAAAATATGCCGTCCCAGGGTCCACCCCCCCTTGGCCAAACGCTTGAATTCCTGGAGATCGGTAAGACCGTCGATCATTTTACGGAAGATATATGACGGGCGTATGTAGAACTCTTTTCTGGCCCGGTCGCAGAACTCCACCAATTCGGTATTGGACAATCCCGGCCGGCTGACTATGCTGTTATGCATCCCATCCGGCGTCAGCCACTCCCTGAAATCGCTGGTGGTAAGAAAGCCGTTGCTCTTGGCCCACTGATAGGCCTCGGTCCCGGGATAGACCATTATCGGAAAAAATTGGGCTGTGTCCGGATTAAGCTCCTTGGCGAATTTCAGGGTCGTCTCCAAAGTATCTTTTGTCTCTCCGGGATTGCCTACCATAAAGCAGCCGTGCAATTTTATCCCGGCCTTTTTGGCGTCCTTAAAGAACTGTCTGACCCGCTCCACCTTCATGGCTTTCTTCATCTGGTCCAGCACTGCCTGGTCGCCGCTTTCCACTCCCACGCAGAAAAGCCGGGCCCCGGCTTTCCTCAGCATTACCATGGTTTCCAGGTCCACATCGCAGCGGGAATTGGCCGACCACTTTATCTTGATTCCCCGGCGAAGGATCTCTTCGGCGAACTCCAGGCACCTTTTCTTGTTGAAGGTCAGGGTGTCGTCTTCGAACATAAGTTCCTCGACGTCGGGGAAATTCTTTAAAATAAACTGGATCTCGTCCACTACATTGGGTATGGACCGGAGACGCGGCTTGTGACTGCAGAACACCTGGGGATAAACGCAATAGACGCACTGATAGGGGCAACCCCGGCCGGTGATGACGGTGATTATGGGATACTGGCTGTGGGCGTAAAAATAATCCTTGTAATCCAGGTGTTTAAGATATGCCTGGCTGACGAACGGCAGGGAATCAACATCCACCCTCAGCTCCCGCTCCCCGGTTTTAATGATCTTTCCGCCAGTCCTGAGAACCAGGCCTTTGACATCGCTGACAGATTGGCCGGAGCCCAATTTTGCCGCCAGTTCTACCAGGGTGTCTTCATACTCCCTCATGGCTACGGCGTCTATGGATCCATTCAAGCCCAGGCTTTCCTCGGGCAGGGCTGAGACGTGGGGTCCGACCAAGACCACGAAGGATGCAGGCAGAAGCTCCTTAATACTGGCCCCGGTCTCCACATCGCTGAAAATGCTGGGGGTGCTGGTGTCAATGACGACCAGTTTGGGGTTGAACTCTTTGATCGTATTTTCAACCTGTTCCCAGGCCAGGCCCTTTGCCGGGCAATCGATCAGCTTCACCTGATGGCCCTTTTGGTCGAGGGCTTCGGCGGCAAAGGCCAGCCACATTGGGTAGTAAAATGTGCCGCTTTTAGTAACGGCTGGGCTGCGCTGTTCGCGGGAGAATTTATTGAGAAAGGGTGGGTTTAAAAACAATATATTCATTTTTTATTTAAACTCGTTTCCTTATAATGTAATTTTGCAGAAACACCATCAATACTCCCTTTGAACCAAGCAACAAGGGTCTCTAATGGCGTATCAGATTTAATAGACTGATAAATCTTATATGGCGTAAATAATATAATATGCAATAATATGCCATACCAAACATAAATAATATTGAAATTTTTTCTCAGAACAATTATTCTGCTTCTTGCTCTGTTGTAAAATGCAAATGGCGTAATTCTTATCCCTTCTACCTTATGCCAGGCGACAGCAGAAGGAACATAAATAAGTTTAAATCCCGCTTTTGCAGCTCGGAGACAAAAATCAACATCCTCCTCATAAAAGAATATATCTTCATCTAACAAACCTATTTCTTCAAATACTTCTCGTTTTATTAACATTATACAACCCGTCATAAAAGTAGCATTTACATATTCATCTTTAAACACTTTGGGAATTCTATTTTTTTCGGGCACAACATTTCCCCCAGTCCAACAATTAAAATGGCCGCCACCTTGCCAAATTATGTCTTTTTTGTGAGAATAAAATATCCTGGGGCCTGCAACACCACATCTATTATTTGCAACAAAGGCCTTTAGTAAATTATTTATACAATTAACATCCAAGAAAGCATCATTATTTAACAATAATATATAATCCGGGTTTTCTTTAATGGCCTTTATAACGCCAATATTTATACCTCTGCTAAAACCTTCGTTCTTATCATTAACGATAAATTCTATTGACCTTTCATCTACATATTTCTCTTTAAGTATTCTGCCTGAATCGTCGGTAGATCCATTGTCGACAATAATAATCTTGGAAACAATAGTAGAGCTATTCTTTAGAGAGTTAACACACTCCAGGGTATCATGCAAATTATTCCAATTTAGAATAATAACATAGATGTTATTCATATCAACTATGGCGTTTATTTGATTGCGTTAATTAATTTTGCTTCCAACCGATCGTTAGCGTTATCTAACGACCATTTTTCAGCAACAATTCTTCTTCCGTTTTCACCAAGTTCAATTGCCTTACGGGAATTGCACAATAGATCGTTGATCGCATCAGCCATTGACTCAGGTTCAGCGTCTACTAATAACCCATTTATCCCATTTGTAATTGTTTCACGCACACCACCCTCTTTAACAGCAACAACTGGAAGGGAACAGGCATTTGCTTCCAAAGGAGCGTAACCAAATGGTTCCAACCGGGGTGCATAAGTCAGCATTTTTGCATTAGAATACAATTCAACCAACTGCAGGTCTGTTACATTTGATAGTATTTTTATGGGTACGCACCTGTCTTCAGCAAGTCGTATAATCATATTCTGATATTCATTATTTATGAAATTTGATACTATCACTAATAATGGTCGTGGCTCTGCTATGTGGCCCATGGCGTTAACAATGAAATCAATGTTTTTGTTCTTGGTAATTGAACCTACCATTATAATATAATTGTCTTTATGAGTTAAATTATCAGTTTTAAATAAGTTTGTATCGACCCCTAAATAACATACCTCGGAATTTATTCCATAAGCACGAAGAACGCTTTCACGGCTGAAGTAAGAATTTACAAGTAGCTTTTTGAAGGCACGCGCGTTAGTTATTTCTTCTCTGGCTTTCAATTTATAGAACTCATGCACCCCCATATCCTCGATGAAAGATGGAATCTGCGACAATCCTTTTGGGACATTAGGCAAGGCTAATGGATTGTTATTATTTGCCTCAAATATTGATCTTTTAGGTTCTTGCAAATAAAGAACAGATGGCAGATTTGAATAGCGGCCAATAAACGGCGAAGCCATAAATTGGCAAGTGTTGGCAAACAATAAATCGTATTCTGTATTACATAATTGAGAGGCACTTTTGATAGCATTATTTTTTAAATTAATTATATTTAGCCGATGCCCTATCAATCTCTTTAGTTTATCATACTTGCTTACTGCTTGCTTATCATAATACTTACAATCAGTAATTGTCACTTTTACCTTTGCAGATAAATCAAGAAATGACCTATCAGCACATGACGGTTGCCATACTTCAATATCATGCCCTCTCTCAATTAAACCACAAATGTGGTTATATAAAGCCCTTTTCCCTCCACCACTTGGCAGATTGTGCCAAACAGCAATCTTCATATATTTTTACTTCTATATGACATTAATTGCGCCTCTCAGATCATTTACCATATTGGATCACACTTAGCAACCCTTTATAAGCTTCAATTAGTTCTCTGTGTTTGCCACGAGATACATATTTAAACGAATCCCTTATGATTATTATAGGTAAGATTATCATGAATACTATTTTATGAATTTGAGTGCCATTTGATTGGTTAAGCAATAATCTATTACGCCAACGGAAATAACTTTGATAACTATTATATTCACCTCCTGAAGTTGCCCCGGTATGATGATAAACAACAATATCTGGCACATATTTTATTGAGTAACCAGATCTCCTGGCACGCAAACAATAGTCAACATCTTCGTAATAACTAATATATTTTTCTCCCAGCAAACCTATTCCTTTAATTACTTTTGTATCTATCCACATAGCACAACCACTGGCAAAATCAACATCCCTTATAATATTAAATTGATTCCTGTCACATTCATCCTGTCCAATATTCATAGCCATCGCTTGCTTGTTCTTAACATATCCTCCGCATGCCCATATAATATCTGAATTATAATAATATATTTTGGGTGCCAATATCGCAGCTGTTTCTGAGAATTTCATAAATAGATTTAGCGTATTGGGGGATAGAATTGCATCATTATTTAACAACAGTATATAGTTGGGATTATAATTCTTTATTGCATACCTGGTTGCAATATTATTACCTATGGCATAACCATAATTTTTATCCAATGGCATTAAATCAATATTTGAAAGACGTTTTAATTTTTCAATGGAATCATCATTGGAACCATTATCCGCAACAATAATTTTAACTATTATATTAGGGTCATACTTAATGCTTTCAATTGCCTTAATTGTCAGATCAGCTTTACACCAATTGACAATTACTATAGCTACATCGACATTCATAGATACCATGATAACATATTTATAATATTTCTTAACCAGAAATATATTTTTTCCAGTTAATTGTTGGTGCTAAATATTTTTTTTCAACATGTGTCCCTAATGCAGGTATTGGTATCCAGAGTTTTCTTCTTTTGCCAAATAATATATATGGCCAACAATAATACCAAGCTTTCGCAATGATTCGAAACATCTCGATATCAGTAAAATAATAAAATAGACATTTTACAACATTTAGTTTATGCTTTGTTAAGCTAATCCAAAGGCTCGCATCAAGATTCCCTGTTGAATAACTTAAAAACACTTTCTTTGTTTGCTCTAATATTTTTTTCTTTGTAATAAATGTTAGACAAGTAGAATTTGCTGTTCTCCAATGATGATCCCCAAATAATTGTAAATAGTTGTTGTGTTTATGTAATTCATATGTATATAAATCAAGATGATCATAAACAGAAATAAAGTCAACATTTTCAACATTATTTAGATAATCAACCATGTGGACAATGCTATTTGGCAAGTAAAGATAATCATCCTCAGCAAAATAGATTGTCTCCGATTGGTTTTGAGACAACAACAATTCTATTTGTTTTTTGAAAGTCTCTTTATTCCCAACACCATTTACTCTTACGATCTCGAGATCATCTTCACTAAAATATTTGTGGAATAATTCATTATATTCGTAAGGGCAATTATCTAAAATGGCAAACATTTTAACTTTTAATGGCCCAAGAGCTTTCTTAAATGAACAAAGACATACCTCTGATAATTTATATTTATCTGTTTTATGGACGAACGGGGTTTTCGACACTAACGGATAAATACGATACGCAACAACTAAATCATATTTTCCTAATGACATTTAATTGCCCCTATGTAATGTATATTTAAAAGTTTAACAAAAGCTAACAAACTTTAACCGGTGGCATTCCTTTGTTGTTTTTATTCTGACACGCCTTTTCCAACAGCTGTTCAAGGTGCTTTGTTGCAATGTGCAATGACCATTTTTCTTTTACCTGCAATCTCCCGTTTTTCCCAAGTGATTCCCTGACACTCTGATTATTGAGTAAATACTTAATTGCATCTGCCATTTGTGATGGTGAATAATCAACCAAAATCCCGTTAACATTGTTGATTATAGTTTCCCTTAGCCCACCTTCAGCAATTGCAACAACTGGGATTTCACATGAATTTGCTTCTAATGGAGTAAACCCAAAAGGTTCTAAGCGCGGTGCATATAAAAATATTTTTGACTTGTTTAAATACTGCAACATTGTTTTATCGCTAACATTAGTCATAAATTCTACAACTACATTTGATTGCAGGGCCTCTTCAATTAGCTTATCTTTATAATCTTGATTACTGCCATTACCAATGCAAACTAAGGAAGGCTTATCCGGACCTAATAATGAAAGGGCTTTGATAATAAAACCAATGTTTTTACTTGGGGCTATTGCACCAACTGTGATTACAATGTTGCTTTTAATAACACCTTCGTCGGGCATAAAATGATCGGCATCTATGCCTAAATAGCATACGCTTGATTGAAGACCGTACGCCCGCAACACATTTTCCCTGGAAAAATATGAATTTACAAGAATATCATCAAAGGAAGCAGCATTACGATATTCCTCCCTTACTTTAAAACGCATCTGATGTATTCTTATGTGATCTTCAATTGTGTTGATCAAGTAATTACTAATATTTTCGCCGCGTCGATATTTCTCACGGGCTTTCCAGGGATACTCTGGCAATGCTTCATATAGTACACGACACGGCTCTTGTAAATAAAGCACTTTAGGAATAGCTAAATATCTCCCAATGTGTGGAGCACTAAAATATTGACAAGGGTGCGCCAATAATACATCATAACCACCCAACCTGATTTCACCTGCACAGCGACGGCAACTTATGTCAAGTTCCCGATATAGCTTCCATTTACGAATCAATCGCATCAGTTTATTTCCGACGTTCCCTGGTAGCGTCATAGCTTCACCAATCGGCAACACATGCTCTGTAATCAATTGATCTAATGGTAAATACTCGCGGTCTGCTGTTGATGGGCACCATGCTTCTACATGATGCCCTAATGATAGCAATCCTTTAACCTGATCATACAGCGCTCTTTTACCACCACCATTCGGCAAGTTATGCCAAACTGCAATGCGCATATTATAACCATCCCAATCGTAAAAGATATATCCCTTGTTTCCGGACAAAACGAATCATTAATAACAATATCATTATTTCGGATATTAAATAAATAAATGCCGTTCCAGAATCTTTATACATGGGAACAAATATAAATGACAAAACGAGAGATATCAAGCCAGGAATAAGAACTGACATTAAGAAATCCTTTGTACGCCCTATATTAATTAGTATTTGAGTGCCATAAATATTATCAATATAAATGCTTAATGGCAATATAGCCATGATCATTATAAGTTTATTTATATGGGCTGAATGACTGCCAGTAATCATTTGTATAAATATATCAGGGAAAAGTATTAATGTCAGAAAGATCGCAAAAAAAGTAATTCCTCCCCAAAACAATACTTTTCTTAAAAACTTGATTGCGTTTTCACGAGATTCACAAAACAATTTACTTACCCTTGGGAATATTGCTGTGCTTATAGGCGCACATAATGCAATGAATACTTTTACTATTTTATCAGCAACTGCGAAATATCCCACTGTTTGATTGTTTGTCATTATACCAAGGAGAAATATGTTTGTATTATTTACAAGCGTTGAAGAAAGGATTGTTAAAAACACATCCTTTCCGTCTATTATTGTTTTTATAAGATCATTTTTTTCGGGTATTATCAATTTTATCGGTCTGTATTTTATTATTACCAGCAAACTGATTGTTGCTGCAATTATTACTCCCATAGACTGAATAACAACCAACAAGAACAGATCATTTTTAGTGTTCACAAAAATAAATATACATGCGGTTGTGATTATTTTTGCTATTACATTAAATATTGCGATATATTTTGTTAATTCTATACCTTGATAATACCATACTGGAAATATTAAATTACCCAAAACACTAATTAATGAAACAGTATAAAGTTTCCAATCATTTGTAAATTTCGGAACAGCAAATACAACTAGTACCATTATAAATATGCTAATAATAAAAAATAAAGTTTTTACAGCCATGACCGATGAGAATATTTCCGAAAGCCTTTGTTTATTATCGCGAGCAATCGAAACATCCCTCGTGGCTGTCAAATTAAAGCCGTAATCTGTTAATGTCGTAAAATATTGATTGAACGAGAATACAAATGTGTATAACCCGAATCCATCAATTCCAAGCACTCTAACTAAATATGGGAATGTAATCAATGGGAAGGCATAATTAATGAATTGCACACCCATTAATGAAAACATATTTTCTAATATTATTTTACGTTCACTCATGATTTGGCAAATAATCAAAAGAATTTGTTTTGTTTAGCTGTACATTGCTTGACAACATTTTTATACATATTGCCCACATTAACCAGAAAAATGGACCATAACTCTTGGAGTTTATTATATAATCTATTTGGCTATGCATCAGTGTACCTAGCAAGGCAGGAGCAAAAAGAAGAAATATTGCCATTGTGGTTTTAGGATCACTGCGATATTTTTTAAAAAATAGATAGAACGGAAACGCAAGTATTGCCATCATTAATATAATACTGATTCCACCGAATTCAACACCATATCGCAACAACATATTGTGGGGATCATCATGTATTTCGTTAAATATTCGATAAGGGAATTGACCAGGGCCTGTTCCGATAAATATCCCATTTTTTATTTGCACCAAGCAATCCCACCACATTGATAAACGATACAACGTTGAAAAGTCAACTTTTATGTTTTGCACTCGAAATATTATTTGATTAATGAATGGCCTAAGCAGAAATAATACTGTTAACAGAGAGATGATTATTGGCAATATTTTTATTTTTTTATCTGTTAACATTTTCCCGAATATAAAAGTTACAACAGCCATGAATAACCCGACTAATGACCCTCGTGACATCATTGTAAGTGCTATAAAAAAAGCAGAAACGACAATAAATTGCATAAAAATATTTTTCACCCATCGCCCTTTCCACAAATCCATACTGGTATACCCGAACACTGCAATAAAAATAAGGATATCGGCTAATCGATTGCTTCCATTCCCCGGTATCGATAATTTACGAAACAATGCAAATGTAAAAGCACTGACATTTAAATCATTTTGTACCAATATGGACATAAAAGCGATTATTGCCTCTATCACTATAAACCCGAACAAGAATGGTAAACCTCTTACTAATATCCATTGCTGTCCTTCATTTGAGATATATTCATCCTGTATCAAAACATAAAGCATAAAGGGGATAATGGCTAAAGTTGTATACCATTGAATCCCTAGATATAAAAAATGCCATTTTGCAACGGTAAATAGTCCTAACAGAATAATTATCAACCATGAAACGGTTACAATATCAAAACTAATAATTTGTTGCTTCCTATACATTCTATTGAGAAGTAAGTAGAAAAACGTTATACACATTAGCACATAACTTGCTTTCATAATTGAAGGGGCTGGTGCAAAATTAAGTAGTATACTTATGAAAATAATGACTTCAGGTCGTTTCCTAAACAATAACAATATTAACACTAACATGGCTATTCCAAAAAGAACAATAATTGGAACCCACATTTGGAATACAACCATTAACAAAATTCCCAACCCTATACAAATAAATATAGTTAGTATTTTATTGGAAATACACATTTTTAACAATATTTTTATCAGATTATTGGTGATTGCGAGGGTCTACTGCCTTTTTCTATTTTAAAATGCTCTTTAATGCCATAAATCGTTCTTTGTAAATTGGATCATGTGAATAATAATCAAAGGCATAATTTACAATAATTGCACAAACGCCCATAATTAAACCTATCATCATACCCATTATAGTAATGATTGACCGTTTCGGCCAGCTCTTTTTATACGGCGGAGTAGCCCTTTCCAAAAACTGAATCTTAGGCGTATCCTTGGCTTCCATTATCTTGGCCTGCTCCAACTGCTGGACCAAAAGCCCATATACCTCCTGGTGTATCTTCACATCCCGCATCCGGCGGCCCAGTTCCATCCCTATGTCTGGGGCGCTGGCAAAAGGAACAAAAAGGTTCTTGTTCTTGCTTCCCTTCATCAATTCATTCAACTGCTGTTCGGCCTTGCTTATCTGGTTTTCCAAACTCATGATCTGGGGGTTTTCGGCCGTGCCGTAGGATTTCATGGCCTCCATCTCAATCCTCTGTCCTACGATCTTGCCCTCCAAGGCCGCCGACATCTCTATCACCGCCTTCATTTCATCATTCAACGAAACCGTGCGAAATCGCTTTTGAAAGACATTCAACGAGTCTTCCAGTTTTTTCAACAATGCTTCTTCCTGGTCCAGCCTTTTCTCTATGAACTCCCTGGCCTTGCGGCCCTGGTTCATGGTCAGACCGGTGTATACCCGGTCCAATGCTGTGCCGTAGCAGTTGGCTATCTCGGCCGCCTTATTCTTGTCTTTATCTTCCACCGTAATAGTGATGAATCTCTCTTCCCCCACTTTTACGGCGGTGGCCTTGGAAAGTTTTAAACTTACATTGTACATGGCCTTTTGGGGATCCTTGGCGAAGACCTTATCCTTCTTGTAATGCTCCACCAGACCGCACTCGTCAATGACAATTCCAGCTATGGTACCGCTTTTAAGCATGTAAGCGAAAACATCAGAAGGAGTGACCATACCCGGCATGAATCCCACCCCGCCGATCTCCGGGTCGCTGGTAAAACTCCCTTTTAGGGCCAGGCTCATCAAATTCACGCCCTGATTAACCGGCGGCATCAATGTGGCTGTAGCCTTGTATTTTACCGGGATCACCAGGCTTAGCCCGGCCGCAAATACTGTAAAAGCCAGGGTAATGTAAATGATCTTCCTGCGTTCTTTGACCAACAGGTAAAGCAGATCATAAAAGCTGTTTATCATGATATCGATATCTCCAAAAGTTTGAATTTTCCTCCGTGTCTCTGAGTCTCTGTGGCTTGTGTTCTACTTGGTCACCGACCAGACTATGAAGAACATGGTCAGCAGCTGCCCGGTCACCGAGATATAATCCCGCCAGCCCTTGATCTGCATCTCACCCACTATCACCACGTCGCCCGGCTCCACCGGTGTGGATTCCTTGGCGCTCAGTGACCTTCCGCCCCAGCGGTTGATCTTTATGTTGCTGGTACTGGCCCTGTCCCCGTAGCCTCCGGCCATCCCCAGGTAATAGCTGATGACCGTTCCCGGTTCAAAGACAAAGGTTCCGCCCTTCTGCACCTGGCCGACCACCGTTACCGTGGTCGGAGCGGTGGGCACTGTCACCACGTCTCCTTCCTTCAGCAGGACATTAACGGCCTGATCGTTGTCTATCACCAACTTGGTATAACTGATGCTGGCCACTTCCCCGGGCCGGGCGATGTTCTCGATCTTGATGTCCTCCTTGGTGGCCACCGGTGTAAATCCGCCGGCCATGGTTATCACATCCAAAAGCCTTTCGCCCGGCTTTACCTCGTAGCTGCCGGGTTTCCAGACCTGGCCGGCCACACGCACCGCGTTCTGGACCACCGGAACGAAGATGATGTCCCCGTCCTCCACCTTGGGATTCTCCGACTGCTGGTTGAAGGCCAGATAGCTGTAAAGGTCCAGAGTGTCTATGGCCTGGCCGTGGCGGGTCAGTACTATGGTCCTTAGCGAGCCCTGCTCGCTGGCCCCCCCGGCCATGGCAAAGGCGGTGGAAACCCTCTCATAAGGTGGCACTGCATAAATTCCGGGATTCTTTACCTGCCCCAGCACCTGTACCTTGATGACCGGTTTCTCCTTGGCCTCCACCGGCATAACCTGCTGGCCAATGGCCTGGGGAACGCCGCTTAAAAGCAAAGCCAAAACAAATGCTGCCGCCTTCTGCAATGATCTTCCCATTGATTTCCTCCAAATAAAAATCCGGATGCCCGATATTTTAGGCGTCCGGATATTTAATACCTTACTATTGCCGTTGAAATGTGACTAAGGTATAAAAACAGGGCGCCTGTTTAGTTATAAAGCCAAGGCTAAAAAACAAAACAACCAATGGCTGTTTGGCCGTAAATTCTCTGTTTTTTAGAAACCTCAAACTTTAATGGCGCCCTAATTTAGCTCCTTGCTGGGTTATTATCGTTTTTTCAGATAGCTAATTTTACCTCAAATACTTTGATTTGTCAAGACATTAAACCGATGAATTACAAAGGGTAAGCCTTAAAACGACCCGGGTTTATTGTTTCCGCCCGATCTTGACGATTTTGGGGCTTTTTATTCCCTTGGTGGCATTCCTGGTATCCACCACCAATTTGGAATTCTTTACTATCATCTTCAGGTCATATTCGGAATGGTTGGTGGTGATCAGGACGCAATCCACCGACCTTAACAGCTTCTGGGTCAATGGAACCGAGGTCAAGGACATCCCATGTTCCGAGAATTTCGGCACCCAGGGATCGTTGTAGATCAGCGACTTTACCTTGGGCCGCAAAAGCTCTATCACCTTGATGGCCGGGCTGCTGCGGGTGTCGTCGATGTCCTTTTTAAAGGCCACTCCCAGCACCAGCACCTTGGACCGGGAGGCCGCCAGCCCGATGTCGGAAAGGGCGCTGATCACCTTGTCCACCACGTGATAGGGCATGTTCTCGTTGGTCTCGGCCGCCAGCTCTATGAAGTCGGTATGAAAGTCATATTCCTTGGCCTTCCAGGCCAGATAATAGGGATCGATGGGGATGCAGTGGCCGCCCAGACCGGGGCCGGGATAGAACGGCATGTAGCCGTAGGGCTTGGTGGCTGCGGCGTCCACCACCTCCCAGATGTCCACCCCCTCCATCCGCTCGCACAGGCAGGCCAGCTCGTTCACCAGGGCTATGTTGACGCTGCGGAAGATGTTCTCCAGCAGCTTGGTCATCTCGGCGGCCGAGGGCGAGGAGACCATCACCACCTGGCTGATGATCTGCCGGTAAAGCAGGCCGGCCAGCTCCCCGCATTTTGGGGTCAGGCCCCCCACCACGGTGGGGGTGTTGGCGATGCCGAATTTCTTGTTGCCGGGATCGATCCGCTCCGGGGAGAAGGCCAGGTAAAAATCCTTCCCGGCCTTCAAGCCGGTCTTCTCCAGGATCGGCTTGACCACTTTGGTGGTGGTCTCGGGATAAGTAGTGCTGATCAGCACCACCAGCATTTCTTTGTGAAGATACCGGGCTATATCCTTAGTAGAGGAAATTATGTAGCTGATGTCGGGGTCCTTGGTGGCGGTAAACGGGGTGGGGACGCAGATCAACACCGCATCACAGCTTTTAAGCGCCTGGTAATCCCCGGTGGCCTTGAGCTTTTTCGTGCTGACCAGCTTTTTCAGCAACTGGTCGTCCACGTCGGCGATGTAATTCCTGCCGGAGTTGATGGAGGACACTTTCTTCTGGTCAACGTCAATGCCGATCACGTTAAAGCCCACCCGGCCAAACTCCACTGCCAGCGGCAGGCCCACGTATCCCAGGCCGATCACGCCCACCGTGGCCTTATGCGCTTCTATCTTGGTCTTCAGGTCCATTACCTTAAAGCCTTTCGTAAAGATTTCCCTTTTTCAATGATACCCGAACCGGTTCGATAACCCTTGATTCGGCGGCCATATCACTTGGCATCAGCCAGCCGCTGGCCATACCATTTACGGTAATATTCTTTGTACTCGCCGCTCTTCAGCTTACGCCACCACCATTCATTGTCCCGGTACCAATCGACGGTCAGCTTGAGCGCCTGTTCAAAGTTGTGGCCCGGCTTCCAGCCCAGGGCCTTCAGTTTGGATGAATCTATGCAATAGCGCCGGTCGTGCCCCGGACGGTCGGCTACGTATTTTATCAGGCTGGCCGGCTTGCCCAGTAATTCCAGCATCCGGGTCGCCATCACTATGTTGGGGGTTTCGCTGTCCGGCCCGCAGTTGTAGGCTTGGCCCACCTGGCCTTTCAGCAGCACCGTCTCGATCCCCTCCACATGGTCCATCACATACTGGTACTGGCGCACCTGTTTGCCGTCGCCGTACATCGGCAGGGGCTGATCGTCTATGGCGTTGGTGCAGAAAAGCGGCACCGCGTTCTCCGGATACTGGCGCGGCCCGATGTTGTTGGCCCCGCGGGTGATGGTTACCGGGGTGCCGTAGGTGGTGAAATAGGCAAACACCAGCAGTTCGGCGCCGGCCTTGCTGGCGGCATACGGGCTGCGCGCTTCAAAAGGATCTGTTTCCTTGGAGGCTCCGGTCATCACCTGGCCGTAGACCTCGTCGGTTGAAACGTGGTGGAACCGCTCCAGCTTGTATTTGTTGACCGCCTCCAGGAGCACATAAGTGCCGTAGACATCGGTCTTGATGAAGGCATCGGGGTCCATGATGGACCTGTCGACGTGGGTCTCGGCCGCGAAATTTGCAATTACGTCGATCTTGTGCTTTTCAACCGTCTCGCCCACCGCCTGAGCATCGCAGATGTCAGCTTTGACAAAGGCATAGCGGGGATTTTTTCCGGCTTCCTTGAGGTTGTCCATATTGCCGCGATAGTTCAGTTTGTCGTATACCACGATGCGGCATTCCGGATACTTGGCCAGCATATGATCCACAAAATGGCTGCCAATGAAACCGGCCCCGCCGGTGACCATAATTGTTTTATTCATACTTGATAAAGTTGTCTGTTCGCAGATTAGTGTTTTCCGTTCCCAACATCCGTTCCCTGTTCCATGGGTCAGCCGTCCTTGCGCTCCCACTGGTAGGAAATGTCGCTGCTGTGGGGATCCACCCGGTATTCATCGGGCTGGTTGTAGTTGTATGGCTCGGTGGGACAATTGATGACGAAGGCTTCCGATTCCGAGATGCACTTCCAGCCGTGATAGACCCCTTTGGGAACCTGCACCAGCAGGGGGTTGTGCTCACCCAAAAAATATTCGTTGACCTCGCCTTTGGTGGCCGAGTTCTCCCGTTCGTCATACAGCACCAGCTTCAGCATCCCTTTTACACAGACGATGTTGTCGGCCTGGAGTTTGTGATAATGCCAGCCCTTGACCACTCCGGGGTAGGTGGTGCTTAAGTAGACCTGGCCGAATTTGGTGAATAGATCATCATCGCAGCGGAGCATTTCCATCAGCCGTCCCCGCTCGTCGGGGATGACCTTGAGCTTCTTGACTTTTACCCCCTCTATCATCTATCACCTCAAATTTTTGAGTTTAGTCTTGCTTCCGCCAGTAATCCAACAGGCTCTCCAGGGTATCCTTAAGCAGGAACGAAGGGATCCAGCCGGTTTCGGTCTTGAGTTTGGAAGGATCGCCCCACAGCAGCGGAACATCCGCCGGACGCAGCAATGATGGATCGGTCTCGGTCTTTATGGATACTGTGCTCATCTTCAGCATCTGCTTCAGAGCTTCCTCCATGGAGACCGCCTGGCCGGAGCTGACGTTGTAAACCTCTCCCGGGCGCCCCTTTTCAGCCAGCAGCCGGTAGGCCTGGACCACATCACGGACATCGGAGATATCGCGCCGGGCCGAAAGATTGCCGACCCTGATCACCGCATCCCTATTCCCTTTTTCGATTCCGGCTATCTGCCGGGCAAATGAAGGCAGGGCAAAACTGTGTGGCTGGCCCGGTCCGGTATGGGGAAAGGGCCTGGCCACGATGGTCTCCAAACTGTAGGTTCTGAAATACTGCAGACAGGTCATTTCCTGAAAAACTTTGCTGGAGGCATAGGGACTGATGGGATTATAGGGCCCGGTTTCGGAGAGCGGTTTATCACCTACCGTCGGACCGTACACTTCGCAGGAACTGATGAGCAGCAGGCGGCATTTTTCCTTTAAACCTCTTACGGCCTCCAGCAGATTGACCGTACCGATCAGGTTCACTTCAAAGGTAAGCTGGGGGATTTTAAAGGAAAGGGCCGGGGAACTCTGGGCGGCCAGATGGAATATCACCTGGGGACAGAAGTCTTTTAGGGCTTTATCTATTTGTTCTGGCCGGCGGAGATCAACCTGATACAGCTTAAATTTTCCGGTCAGGTCGGAGGCGGCCTGGTCATCAATATAGCTCCCCCCCACTTGATGCCCGTTATCTAAAAGATCTTGGGCCAGGTAGTGACCGACGAATCCCTCTATGCCGGTGATGAAGAATTTCACTTGGCCAGCTTTTTGTAGTATTCCAGGTCGTGGTCCACCATCATCTTCACCAATTGTTCGAAGGATACTTCCAGTTTCCAGCCCAGCTTTTTCTGGGCCTTGGCCGGGTCACCCAGCAGCAAATCCACCTCGGCCGGGCGGACGAATTTGGGATCGATCTTGACGTATTTTTTGTAATCCAACCCCAGGTGGTCAAAGGCAATTTGGCAGAAATCCTTGACCGAATGGGTGTGGCCGGTGGCGATCACAAAATCGTCCGGCTGGTCCTGCTGCAGCATCAGCCACATGGCCCTTACATAGTCACCGGCAAATCCCCAGTCCCGCTTGGCGTCCAGATTGCCCAGCCGCAGCTCATCGGTCAACCCCAGCTTTATCCGGGCCACGTGATCAGTGATCTTCTTGGTTACGAACTCCTTGCCCCGGCGCGGCGACTCGTGATTGAACAGGATACCGGAGCAGGCGAAGATGTCGTATGATTCCCGGTAGTTGATGGTGATCCAGTGGCCGTAGACCTTGGCTACTCCGTAGGGGCTGCGGGGATGAAACGGGGTCAGCTCGGTCTGGGGGGTCTCCCGCACCTTGCCGAACATCTCGGAGCTGGAAGCCTGGTAGAACTTGATCTTGGGGTTGACCAGCCGGACCGCCTCCAACATCCTGGTGACCCCCAGGGCGGTGAACTCCCCGGTCAGCACCGGCTGGTCCCATGAAGTGGGCACGAAGCTTTGGGCGGCCAGGTTGTAGATCTCGTCGGGCTGGGCCTCTTTGATGGCGGTGATGATGGAGAGCTGGTCCAGCAGGTCGGCCTGGTGGAAAATGATCTTGTCCTTGATGTGCTCTATCCGGTCAAAGCTTTCGGTGGAGGCCCGCCGCACCATGCCGTGAACCTGATAGCCCTTGGCTAAAAGAAAATCGGCCAGGTACGATCCGTCCTGCCCGGTAATGCCGGTGATCAATGCTTTCATATTTCCCGCTTCGGTTGGGTTATTGTTTTCGTTTTTGTTTGGAAGCAGATAATAGCCGTCCTTGCCACAAAAAGCTTGTACTAAGCACTTCGACTAGGCTCATTGTAACCTCTGCCGAAATGGAACAGGAGCCCAGAGGATAATACCATTCGTGTTTTTAACGATTTAGTCTGGCCTGCCAGAGGAAGCCTCTACCTGCCTGCCTTATTTATGGCGAAGTATGGCGGAGAGACTGGGATTTGAACCCAGGATACCTTGCGGTATACACGCTTTCCAGACGTGCTCCTTCGACCACTCGGACATCTCTCCGTTTATTAAATTATGGAAAATGGATAACAGCTGGCAGGGGTAGAAATATCAGCCATGACTGGTTCCGGGATACCGTGCTAAAAATCTGTTTTGCCGGTGAAGTTGAACTTGTCTATCTTCAGGGCCGGCACCAATGTTCCCGCGGCAAAGCGGTGCCCGTAGCCTCCGCCTTCGGTGACCAAAGTGGTCTGGCGGGAAACGGCCGAAACATTGGAAAGGGCCCTCAGTACGCTTTCGGTAAAACGCAGGTTCTTTACCGGCTTGGTGATCTTTCCGTTCTCTATCAGAAAGGTGCCGTCCCTGGTCATTCCGGTTATGGAGACCTGCATAGGATCTATCAGGTTGCAGTAGTGAAAACGGGTAATGTATACCCCCCGTCCGGTGGAGGAGATCATCTTTTCCAGAGAGGAATCCCCGCCCTTCATTTCCAGGTTGCCTGCCATCGGATAGTATGCCGGGGCCGGCAGGGCATGCCCGGTGTTCTTCTGCCCGGCCTTGTTGGCGGTGAAGGAGTCATAGACCACATTGCGGGCCACGCCTTTTTCGATCAGGGTCACCTTTTGCTTGGGCACGCCTTCAAAGTCGAAGGGAAAGGCAAAACCGCGGCCATTGCGGGGATCATCGACTATGGTGACCTTGGGGCTGACGATCTTTTTTCCCATGTTCAGTCCCATGAAACTGCGCCCCTCCTGGACCGCCATGGCCGAGAAACCGGTGTAATTGAGGAATTCCAGCAGGGTGATCACGGCCATGCCCTCCATCACCACCGGATAGGCCCCTGGCTTTAGCTTCGTCGGATGCTGGCTCTCCACCGCCTTTTTGACCGCGCTTTCGGCAATCTGTTTGATGTTGATCTTCGCCACATCCCGGGAGGCTCCCTGGCCGTAGCCGGAACCGGTTTCGGTCATCACCACGGTATTGATGTTGGCGTCGCTGGAACAGTTGTACTGCATTATCCCCAGCGAGTTGGCGACACCCAGTTCCGCCACCCCGGTGGAAAAAGCCCCGTAGGCCTTGGCCCCGAATTTGTTGGCCCGGTCGCAGATCACCTTTACCGCCAATGCCCTTTCCCGGGCCGTGTATTTTTCGGTGCGGGGAACCAGCAGGTTCCAGTTTCCGGACTGGACCCCGGCTGGTTCCGGCAGGGAGATAAAATCGGAATTCTCCTTCTGGATGGAGGCTATCTGGCAGGCCTGGCTGACGGTCTGTTTGATGGCCTCGGGGATCAGAATGTTGGTGGAGGCCACCCCAATCTTCTTGCCTGTCACCGCCCGGATGGAAAGCAGGACATTGCTCTCGGAAACGTTCTGGTGGATATATGAATTGGCGAAACGGGTCAGGCGGGAGTCCTCCGCCATGATCACCGCCTCCAGCTGATCGGCCCGGGAAGCGGACAAGGCCAGCTTTAAGTATCCCTTGATCTTACCTTCGCCGTACATTTTGGTTTCTCCGCAAAATAGATTTTAATTATAGCAGTATTTAAATGGCGCGTCAAGATGTTTTGCAATTAAAAGCCCCAAATAATTGGACGGCCGCCAAGTTTGCAACATCACCATTTGTATCTGACGGTGTAGCTGAGGACGGTTTCCCCGTCTTTGGCCACCGGGATTTTGAATTCCACGGTTTGGGCGTCCCTTTTTTTAAATTCGTGGGTCTTGGACCTGATCTCCCAGTCCCCGGAAAGGTGCTCCACCACGATGATCTCGACCCCCTCATTCTTGTGGTTCCGCAGTTTCACTTCCACCGTCTGCTCCTGGGTCCTGTCGCTGATCCGCTTGTATTCCTTGGGCGTCCTTTCTCCTACTATGTCAAAAGCGCTGCCCAAAGTGATCCGCACCTTTTCGTCCTTGGGGGTGTGCTCGATCCGGTCCTCGCCCACGAACTGCTGGCTTTGGCCGTCGTCCTTTTTATAGACCCGGATCTTCCCGGCCGGCAGGGGCATTCCCAGCCCTGAGCTTTTTTCGTTTTTGAATTCCAATTGGACCGTGACCTTTTTCCCGCTGCTGGCTCCGTCATAGGTGAACAATTTTTTACAGCCGGCCCGGGTATTGGGGAAAAGGGAGATCTGCTTGACCTCATTATTGGCCACGGTGGCTTTGCGCTGCAGGGTGTAAAGATGGTATTCGAAAAAGCTCTCCTCTTCAAACTGGGGAGAGGCCGACTGGAGATCGGCCTTGGCCGAGGGATAGCGCCGCTGCGGCCCCTGGGCCCGGTTGACGTCCCCCGCCACCAGCTTAAGCCGGGCCTGCTGAAAAGACGCTCCGGAGTTGTTCTCCAGCGAGATCCAGGCTCCCAGGTCCAGCGTCTTCTCATCCTCCGCCAGTAGCGCCACATATTCGGCGTGCCAGGATATCCCGGCGGTCAGGTATGATATCCGGCATTTTTGGGAGGCCGGACCCTGGTTGTCCACCAGCCACATCAGGGTGGGCCTGGTGATCAGGCCCTGGGGCAGGTTGGGAAACTCAAAGTTCTGGAGGTTATCGGTCAGCCTCAGGGTGATGATGTTGCTGCCGGTGTTCAATACGATGCTGGCCCCGTCGTAGGCCAAAAGTTTTCCTTCATAGACCTTCCCTCCGGCTCCGTAAGCTTTGATATTCTGGTCTATGTAACGCTCCAGAAGTTTGGCGGCCCCCACCAGGTCATACTGGTAATTCTGCTCCAGCACTGCCACCTTGTCGGGATCTGACAGAGACTGGAAAAAGACCGAGGTCGCGTCGATCTGGGATGGAACATCGGTGATCTTGATCTCAGATGTCCCTTTTTTAAGGCTGAGCTGCCTGACCTCGCTTACCAGCCCCAGATTGTTGTTGTATACGGTCAGGCTGATCTCCCGGTCATCCTGGCCCGCAGCGGCCGATGAAGCTAACACAAATATTGGCAGAATGATCCGCATTATGTTATTCATGGCGTTAACCTCCCGTGGTTTATTGGCGTTACTATTGCCGTTCAAGTATATTTCAAATTGGGCTTTCAGTCAAGTAAATAAAGACTTAGTCAGCCGACCGCTTAAGCTTGATTTTCTTGACTTATCTCTAGAAAACTGCTAAAATTGCCATATGTGTTCAGGCGGCTTAGCCAAGTGGTAAGGCGACGGTCTGCAAAACCGTTATTCAGCGGTTCGAACCCGCTAGCCGCCTCCAGTCATCAAAGGCTCACAGATCATCAGTATGCCTTGACATTTTGCTATAGTACTGGTGACAAAAAAATGCCGGGGTGGCGGAACTGGCAGACGCAAGGGACTTAAAATCCCTCGATCTACAGATCGTGTCGGTTCGACTCCGACCCTCGGCACCAGCCATCAAGTCCAGCCCCTTCCCGATTGATCGGGAAGGGGCTGTTTGTTTTCATTGTTGTAAAGTTGGGCTATTTTCAAAAAAATCCCTCCCCAAACGGGGAGGGATTCGCTTGATTTTTATGGAGCGGGCGAAGGGATTTAAACCCTCGACGTCTACCTTGGCAAGGTAGCACTCTATCACTGAGCTACGCCCGCATTATTGGTAATTATACTCAAAGAAACAAAATATGTCAAGATTATAAAATGCTTTTTTTAACGGACCATCCGGTATTGCAGTCGCACCCCGCTGTTGTCCAGGTTTGAGATCTCGTCCACCCCTTTCACCAGCAGGTCGAATAGGGTGGGCTTTTTTTTGCGTTCCCGGAAGATCTTCGGTTTTTCTTTTAACCCAGCCATCCCGGCCGCCAGGGTAATGGCATCCTCCAGTGTCCCCATCTTATCCACCAGCCGCAGGGCCAAAGCCTGGCGGCCGCTGAAGACCCTGCCGTCAGCGTACACCCTGACCGAATCGGGTGAAATCTTTCGGCCCTCGGCCACGGCCTCTATGAACTGGCCGTGAACGTCATCTATCATGCTTTGGAGCAGCGCCCGCTCCTCCGGTGTCATCTGGCGGAAGGGCGTGCCCAGATCCTTGTTCTGCCCGGCCTTCAGCACCTCAAATTTCAACCCCACTTTTTTGATCAGTTCCTCGGCCACCATGAACTCCATTATCACCCCGATGGAGCCGGTCAGGGTGCCGGGATTGGCTACGATGGTATCGCAGGCGCAGGCTATGTAATAGCCGCCCGAGGCCGCCACCTCACCCATTGAGCAGACCACCGGCTTGGTTTCCGCGGTGTTTTTCAGGGCCTGGTATATCTCCTGGGAGGCCGCCACCCCGCCGCCCGGACTTTGAACCCTCAGCACAACGGCTTTGATGGCATTGTTGTCCCGGTATTTTTTTATGAGGTTGACTGTTTCATCGGAAGAGATTATGGCCCCGTTCACCTCTATAATGCCCACGTACTTGCCGTAACTGACATCCATCCCCCTGCTCTGGGAGAATGATGACCAGACGATGGCCGCCATGGTCAGCCCGAACAACAGCACTCCGGCCGCTATCAGGACTATGAAGAATATTTTTTTACCCGAAGCCATGATCCCTCCTTAATTTTCCGGGGTTTTATTGTTGTGATATTATACTGATCTCAGCCAGCAGTCTTTCCACCATCATTTTTTCATCCACCATCTCCGCTACCTTCCCCTTTTTGAACAGCAGCCCCCGGCCTTTGTTTCCGCCTGCGATGCCGATGTCGGCCTGGCGGGCCTCGCCCGGTCCGTTTACGGCGCATCCCATCACTGCGATCTTTAACGGGGTTTTGAAGTTCTTGATTTTTCTCTCCACCAGGCTAGCTATCCCAGCCACATCTATCCTGGCCCGGCCGCAGGTGGGACAGGCCAGCACCACCGGCCCGAAGCTTCCCAGGTCCAGGGACTGCAGGATGATCCGGGCCGCCTCCACTTCCTTGACTGGGTCGCCGGAGAGAGAGACCCGGACTGTGTCCCCGATTCCCTGTGACAAAAGCGACCCGATCCCCACCGCTGAACGAATGGCCCCGGCATAGGCCGTACCGGCCTCGGTGATCCCCAGATGCAGGGGATATTTGGATCTTCGGGACATTATGCGATATGCCTCGATGGTCATGGGCACTTCCGAGCCTTTGAGCGAGATCACTATATCGGTAAAGCCCAGGTCTTCCAGGATTGCAACATGCCGCAAAGCGCTTTCCACCAGCCCTGACGCGGTGGGGCGGCCGTGCCTGGCCAGGATGTCCTTTTCCAGCGACCCGGCATTGACCCCGATCCTGATGGGAACGCCCCTCAGGGCGGCGGCTTTGACCACCTGTTTGATCTTGTCCCTGGAGCCTATGTTGCCGGGGTTTATCCGCAGTTTGTCCACCCCGGCCTCCAGAGCCAGCAGGGCCAGGCGGTGGTCAAAATGGATGTCGGCCACCAGCGGCATTTTAGTCCCCTGCCGGATCTGTTTTAAGGCCCGGGCCGCTTCCTGGTCAGGCACGGCCAAACGTACGATCTGGCAGCCGGCTTTCTCCAGCCGCTTGATCTGCGTCAAAGTTGCCCTCTGGTCAGCGGTGTCGGTATTGGTCATGGACTGGATGGAAACGGGGTGCCCACCGCCGATGTGCAGCCCGCCGATACTTACAGCTTTGGTCTTGGTGCTTGGCCCCGATCGGGAATTAAGATTCTTGCTCATGGAGAAATTATATATGTTTGCGGGTTTGAATTCAACTTAAAAATGAGAATACATTCAGGCACTTTTAAAAAAAGATGGCAGCCTGATCAAGCTGCCATCTTTGGGAAACAAAACAAAAGCTTATTTCTTTTCCAGGGCTTTGGCTTTCTTGGCGGCATCTTCTGCCTCTGCCTTGCGGCCCATCTTGCCGTATACCTGGGAAAGGCTTCCCCAGTACTCTACCGATTCTGGTTTTAGTGTTACCAGGGTTTTGTAGGCATCCAGCGCTTTCTGATAATCCTTCATTTTTTCAGACAAGTAGCCCACAAACACCCAAGCCTCCAGGTCTTTATTGTCTATCTTCACTACTTTGTCAAAATTTTCGGCTGCTTTTGGATAATCCTTGGCACTATAATATGCCTGCCCCAGATTATACCATACGTTCTTGTTGTTGGGATCGATCACAGAAGAAGCTGTAAACGCCTGAATTGCGTCCTGAAATTTACCGACCTGCAGGTAGGCACTGCCCAGGAAATAAAAACTTAAAAAATCGTCTTTCTTTAAAGTTGAAGCTTTTACAAAAGCTTCAACTGCTTCAGCATACATTTTTTTCTGCATATGGATTTTTCCCAGTTCCAAAAATCCCTCAAAATCGTCTTTCTTCAACTCCACATATTTTTTGTAATATTTGATGGCCTCATCAGCATTCCCCGCTTGGGCAAGATTTTTGGCTATGGTCAGATTCAGTTTGACATTGTTGGGGTCCATTTTAACAGCCTTTTCAAACATCTTCCTGGCTTCCTCGTTATTGCCGCTGATGCTGTAATATGACCCGTAAACCGCGTAGTTGTCGGCTTTATCCGGTGCAAAATCCACTGCCTGATTCAGATATTTAATGGCGTTATCGGAATAGGCTTTTACCGATTCCGGGGCCACAACAGTCATCTGCTTCATGTTCTTCTGAGCGCTTCCGAGCAATAATCCCCATTCATGATCCCGGACCTTGATCAGAGAATCCCTCTTATCTGGCCAGTTCTTGATGGCCATTTCATAGGCTGGTCCGGCTTCCTTGAACTTACGGGTGCTGACATAACATTGAGCCAGCAAGGCATGATACTGCCCATTGCCCGGAGCTTGGGCGATCCCGTCATTGAGCACCTTAATAGCTCCATCATAATCATCCTGCTGCATGTGGACCAGGGCCCCGCTAAGCACCGGATCGCAACCCATCAGCATCAAACTCATACCTGCAAAGGTTACAATCATTGCGGCCAGGGATAACCACTTCTTGATCATTTCGGATTCCTTTTAATTTATGAAATATTTTGTTGACCTTTAGTGCCAAGACTTTCATTTTAACTCTAAAAAACCTCAATGTCAAGTAAAAGATTGCCATCTTAATGTTTTGTTTATCCGGGTCAGATCTGCCGGAACATCAACCGCTGTGGGACGATAACTGGTGTTTATCAACTTTATCTTCACCCCGTGTTCCAGAGCCCGCAACTGTTCAAGTTTCTCGGTTTTTTCCAGGGCAGATTGGGACCAGGATATCAGTTTGAAAAGGATATCGCGGCGGTAGGCATAAATACCAATATGTTTCAGGTAATTAGTTAGCCTGAGAGAACCTTCCCGGCTTACTGGGATGACCGACCGGGAAAAATACATGGCATTACCTAGCTCATCCGCCACCACCTTGGCGGTGTTGGGACTCAACAGGTCCTTTTCATCCCTGAAACTGCCAACCAATGTGGCCATCTCCGGTTTTCTATTGACCTTCATCGCCCTGGCCAGAAGATCAATGGCTTTGGGGTCCATCAAGGGTTCGTCGCCCTGGATGTTAATGATGATTTCGAACTTTGAGCTTCGAGCCTCGTGTTTCTTCAAGGCCTCGGCTATCCTATCGGTGCCCGACTTGTGTTTTTTGGATGTCATCACCGCCATGCCGCCGAAATCTGTGACGCAGTCATATATTCTTCTGTCATCGGTGGCCACCAGCAGTTGATCTAGGGATTTTGCTTTAAGACAGCGCTGGTATACATGCCAGATCATGGGCCGTCCCTGGATATTGGCCAGTGGTTTACCGGGAAACCTGGTGGACCCGTAACGGGCCGGAATTATTCCGATAGTCCTCATTGGTCGCGCTTACGGTTATATGTTTTTTTGCGGGGTTACGAAAACGGGAAGACGGAAAACCGTTTTCCATCTTCCCGGCCGAATGATTTTGGATCAGGCTCTGGGGCCGGCCTCCTGAATTTCTTTGGAAGCGTAGCTTATGTACTGCTCAAAATTCTTGGCGAACATAGCGGCCAGCTCCCTGGCTTTTTTGTCGTAGGCTGCCTTATCGGCCCAGGTATTCTTTGGGGCAAGTACCTCGGATGGGACCCCGGGACAGGAGTCGGGAACCAGAATGTTGAAGATCGGATCGGCGGTGAACTTTGATTTCTCCAAATTGCCATCCAAGGCTGCGGTCAGCAAAGCCCGGGTTATGGCGATCTTCATTCTTTTTCCGGTTCCCACCGGGCCGCCGGACCAGCCGGTGTTCACCAGCCAGCAGTTAGCCTTATGCTGGGAAAGGCACTGGGCCAGCATCCCGGCATATTTTGTCGGTTGCAGGGGCATGAAGGGCGCACCAAAGCAAGTGGAGAAAGTGGGCTGGGGCTCGGTGACGCCGCTTTCGGTTCCGGCCAATTTGGCGGTAAAGCCAGAAAGGAAGTGGTAGCTGGCCATAGCCGGGGTCAGCTTGGCTATGGGAGGCAGCACTCCAAAGGCATCGCAGGTCAAAAAGAACACATTCTTGGGATGCCCGCCAACTCCCGGGATCACGCAGTTTGGTATGTGCTCCACCGGATAAGTGGCCCGGGTGTTCTCGGTGATGGCATCGGAGTTGTAATCTATCAGCCGGGTATCCGGGTCCACCACCACATTCTCCAGCAGTGATCCGAACCGGATGGCATTGAATATCTGGGGCTCGGCTTCGGCCGAGAGCTTGATGACCTTGGCGTAACAACCTCCCTCGAAGTTGAATATCCCCTGATCCGACCAGCCGTGCTCGTCATCGCCGATCAGCCGGCGATTGGGATCGGCCGAAAGGGTGGTCTTGCCGGTGCCGGAGAGGCCGAAGAACAATGCGGTTTCCCCGTCTTTGCCCACATTGGCCGAGCAGTGCATGGGGAATACGTTGTGCTGGGGCATCAAATAGTTCATGATGGTGAAGATGCTTTTCTTGATCTCGCCACCGTACATCGAGCCGATCACCAGGTTGACCTTCTTTTCGAAACTGACCCCCACGAAAACATTTGATTTTGTGCCGTCTGCCTTGGGGTCGGCCTTAAGGCTGCCGCAGCCCATCACGGTAAAACCGGGCACAAAGTTTTCCAGTTCCTGGGCGGTGGGACGGATGAACAGTGTGTTGGCGAACAGGGCGTGCCAGATGGTGTCGGTAATCACCCGCACCGCCAGCCGGTACTTGGGATCGCCGCCGGCAAAGCCGTCAAAAACATATATATCCCTGTCCTTCAGGTGGTCGTGGGATTTTTTCAAAAGCCTGTCAAACTGCTCCGGCGGACATTTGACGTTGACCTTGCCCCAGGCAATCTGGTCCTTGATGGACGGTTCCTCGGCTATGAACTTGTCGTTGGGCGAGCGCCCGGTCCGTTCCCCGGTCTTGACCACCAGGGTTCCGTTGGAGGCCAGCATGCCGTCTCCGGCAGCCAGCGATCTCTCTATCAAAACCGAAGCCGGCAGGTTGCGGTAGATGTTTTGGGTGGTCTTGATGCCCGCCACCTCCAGCTCTTTTCTGATGTCCATAGTGCCTGAAACTCCTTTTAATTTATTGGATATTGATTTTACTGCTCAATATGGCTCCGCCTCTGTTCCCCAGAATTTTTCTGAAGCGATAAATATCCATCTGGCTTGAGACCAGGATTTTTCATTATAAATCTTTTGTCCTGTTTTTGCAAGAGGGAAACCGGCCCCGGCCGTTTATTAGTACTGGTTCTTTATCTGATCGAACCTCTGGACCACAACGTCCGCCTGGGAAAGCATCTCTTGCCCGTAGGTGGTGGCCAGGCCGATGCACCGCATCCCGGCCCGTTTGGCCGCGGTGATGCCGTAGGGCGAATCCTCTATCACCAGGCACTGCTCCGGCCGGGAGCCCAATTGTTGAGAGGCATATAGAAAAATGGCCGGATCGGGTTTTCCCTTGTGCCCCACCTGGGCGATGGTATAGATATTGGGGCCGAACAGCCCGGCCAGGCCAAGCCGGCGGTCGGCAATGGTCAAAAGTTCGTTGTCTAAAGAAGTGGCGATGCAGGTCTTGTGGGTGTTTTTTATGGAATTGAAATATTCCAGAAAACCGGCCATCAGGGTCAGTTCATCCTGGAACAGATTTCTCACTATCTCTATCCTCTCCAGGGCCAGGAGGCCGGGATCCCCGGTAAAACCATAGTGTTTCTGCATCACCAGCACGCCCTCGACCGGCGAGGTGGAGGTCATCAGGTGCTTCAACTTGTCCCGTTCGTATTTGAATCCCCGACGTTTCAGGAACTCCTCCTGCCCCCTGTCCCACAGCTTTTCGCTGTCCAGGATCACGCCGTCGGCGTCAAAGATGATGGTATCTATCATAAATCCAATAATTGTCAGGATCGTTTGATTAACATCCGCCTTTAAGGCCGGAACCGCTGGCGAAGGAAAAGCCTGACCATGGCGGAAAAGTACGGACTTTTCCCCGGAGTAAAAAAAAGGCGAGCTATTTGCTCGCCGGAAGTTTTAGTTCGGGATGGACGCTTATTTGTTTATGCTGTCTTCCTTTGGGCTCAAAATGGACATATCCTTCGGCCACTGCGAACAGTGTGTCATCTGTACCCCGCATCACGTTGGTGCCGGGATAGAACTTGGTGCCCCGCTGCCGGACCAGCACCGCACCGGACAGGACCTTCTGGTTGCCGAAGACCTTTATTCCCAATCGCTGGGAATTACTGTCACGGCCGTTCTTGGAAGAGCCTAAACCTTTTTTATGTGCCATTATTTCTTTCCTCCCTTAACCGCGGCCGGCTTGGCCGGTTCGGTCTTGGCTGATTTGGTTTCTATTTTTTCGGCCGCCGCCTTTTTAGGCAGGGCTTTTTTTACGGCCTTCTTTTTAGCGGATCCGGGCCGGGCCAGTTTCTCCAGCGGTTTGACCGTAGGATGGCTTACCTTTTCGATGAACAGTTCGGTAAAATGGGTCCGGGCGCCCCAGTGGCGCCGGTAGTCCTTTTTGGGTTTGTAAATCATGCCCACTATCTTGGCTGAACGGGGGTGTCCGACCACGGTGGCTTCCACCACGGCGTCCTTGACGGTGGGAGAACCCACCACGATATCCTGGCCGTTGGAGACCAGCAGTATCTTTTCTATCTTATATTTTTCGCCTTCCTTGGCGTCGATCCGGGGGATCCTGACCTTGGCGTTCTGGAAGACCCGGACCTGGGTCCCGCCGCATTCTATTACTGCATACATGGTGTTTTAATTTCTCCTAATGCTTCTTTATGATGGCCTGAATTGTTTTTACTTGGTGCCGCCCGGCAGCGGCTGGGCGGGCTGTTCCTGCGGCTGGGCCGGGGCCGTTTGGCCCTGTTGCAGGGATTTTTCGATGGCGGAGCGGGCCTTGGCCTGGCGCCCGGACATGAAGGACAGGGAAAGCGAGGTCAGCATGAACATCACAGCCAGCACGGTGGTGGCCCTGGTCAGGAACGGGGCGGCGCCCCGGCCTCCGAACATTTGCTCGGTGTCTCCACCCATGGCCGAACCCAGTCCGCCCTTGCCGGTCTGCATCAATACTATTCCGATCAAAAGCAGGCAGCCTATCACGTGAATGATGAGTAGCAGATTGTACACTTTTGTCTTGCCTTTCAAAATGGAGGATGCTTTATCGCTTGAACTTTATTATCCTGGAAAACGATTCCGGATCAAGGCTGGCCCCGCCCACCAGCGCTCCGTCGATATCGGGCTGGTCCATCAGCTCGGCAATGTTCTCCGGCTTGACGCTGCCGCCGTACTGGATCCTGACGCCGTCCGCGGTCTCTCTCCCCCATATTTCTGAGAGAAGCTTCCGCAGGTACTGGTGGACCTCCTGGGCCTGTTCCTTGGTGGCGGTGACCCCGGTACCGATGGCCCAAACCGGTTCGTAGGCCAGCACCATTTTAAGCGGGTCGGACAGGCTAATGCCTTCCAGACCCTTTAACACCTGGCCCTTTAAGACATCGAAGGTCTGTTTCTGATTGCGCTGATCCAGGGTTTCGCCAATGCAGAAAATCGGACACAACCCAAAGCCCATGACGGCTTTGAGCTTCCTATTGATTAGAGCGTCGTCTTCACCGAAATATTGACGGCGCTCAGAATGGCCAATTATAACATATTTGCATCCAAAGTCAAGCAAAAACTTGGGAGAAACCTCGCCTGTAAAGGCCCCCTTTTCCTGATAATGGCAGTTCTGGGCACCCAGTTCTATTCTTGTATTTTTGACGATCTCCGATACCTCCGGCAGGGCGGTAAAAGGCGGACATAAAACCATTTGAACATCTTGAGAGCCTTTAACTTTTTCAACGATGCCCGCTGCCAATAACCTGGCTTCGTCCAAAGTTTTATACATTTTCCAATTTCCGGCGATAATGGGCGTACGCATTTGACACTCCTTGTGCTGAGTTGAGACACTGCTTGCTGTTTACCGTTCATTGTTAATTGTTTCTTCATCCTCCAAATCATCAAACAAATGCCTCTTGCGCCACAGGTGAAACCCCAGCCGAATGACCCCATAACCAAGGACCAAGCCTACCAAAGGCCAAAACTGCTCCCCCGCTGGGTTTTTGTGGAGCAGGTAGCGCAGGACCAGCAGGGAAAGTCCAAACAGAATCACCACCACGCTGGAGGTCACGTTGAACCACCAGCGGATCATCCGCCTTTTTATCTCAACTTCGTTTATCAAAATTTACCTTGATCTCTTCAACAAAAATTAAATCCGTTAATCATGTTTATCCTGTCTGGGCCCGTGAAAAGTCGTGATTCACTTCCCCAGGGATCTCAGGAACGGGGCTATCACCAGCGCCACCACGCTCATCAGCTTGATCAGGATGTTCAGCGACGGGCCGGCCGTGTCCTTGAAGGGGTCTCCCACCGTGTCGCCCACCACCGCGGCCATGTGGGCGTTGGACCCCTTGCCGCCGTGGGCCCCGCCTTCAATGTGCTTCTTGGCGTTGTCCCAGGCTCCGCCGGAGTTGGACATAAAGATGGCCAGCAGCACCCCGCTGACCGTGACCCCTGCCAGCAGCCCGCCCAGGGCTTCTATATTCCACAGGCCGAAGACCACCGGCGAAACCACGGCCAGCAGGCCGGGCAGGATCATTTTTTTGATGGCCGCCGCTGTTGAAATATCCACGCACTTGGCGTAATCGGCCTCCACTCCTTCTTTCCCTTCCAGCAATCCGGGGATCTCCTTGAACTGGCGGCGCACCTCGGCCACCATGTCAAAGGCGGCAGCCCCCACTGCTTTTAGGGCCATGGAGCTGAAAAGGAATGGCAGCATGGCCCCCATGAAAAGCCCGGCGATGACCTCGGGCCGGGAGATGTCAATGGTTTTGATGCCGGCCTCGGCCTGAAAGGCCGAGAACAGCGCCAGGGCCGTCAGGGCGGCCGAACCGATGGCAAAACCCTTTCCGATGGCGGCGGTGGTGTTGCCCACCGCGTCCAGCCTGTCGGTACGCTCCCGGACCTCTGGCCCCTGGCGGCTCATCTGGGCTATGCCCCCGGCGTTGTCGGCGATGGGGCCGTAGGCGTCCACCGCCAGCTGGATCCCGGTGGTGGAAAGCATCCCCAGTGCGGCAATGGCGATGCCGTATAACCCGGCGAACTTGTAGGCCGCCACTATGGCCACAGCCAGGCAGGTCACCGGCAGGGCGGTGGACATCATTCCCAGGGATAGCCCGCCGATGATGGCAGTGGCCGGCCCGGTCAGGGCATGCTTGGCTATGCTGCGGGCCGGATGTTTTGATTCAGAAGTGTAGTGTTCGGTCAGCAGGCCGATGGCGATCCCGGCCAGCAAGCCCACCACCACTGCGCCGAAGATCCCCCCAGCAGTAAGTGCCTTCAGGGTGCCGGTGGGGTTGCTGCTGAAATTGACGGCCTGGGGCACCAGCCATTTGGTCACTGGGTACATCAGAACTATAGCCAGGCCTCCGGCTCCGAAGGTTCCAAGATTCAGAGCCTGCTGTGGGTCGCCGTTGCCCTTCATCCGGACCGCAAAGGTTCCCAGGATGGAAACGATGATCCCCAGGGCGGCCAGCACCAAAGGCAGCATCACCAGGTTGATGCCGTAGAAAACCCCCAACACCATGGCCCCAACTATCGCCCCCACGTATGACTCGAAGAGGTCGGCCCCCATCCCGGCCACGTCCCCCACGTTGTCGCCCACGTTGTCGGCGATCACCGCCGGGTTGCGAGGGTCATCCTCGGGGATCCCGGCCTCGACCTTGCCCACCAGATCGGCCCCCACGTCGGCGGCCTTGGTGTAGATGCCGCCGCCCACCCGGGCAAACAGGGCTATGGAGGAGGCGCCCAGAGAGAAGCCGGAGATCACCGACAGCAGGCGGGACATCTGGAACTCATCCCCTGTGCCGAAGCCCAGGACCTTGGTATACAGCAGGAACAACAGTGCCAGACCGGCCAGCCCCAGTCCCACCACCGACATTCCCATCACCGTGCCGCCGGAAAAGGCCACCATCAGGGCCTTGGGCAATCCGGTCTTGGCGGCCTGGGTGGTCCGGACATTGGCCTTGGTGGCCACCTTCATCCCGAAATAGCCGGACAGTCCGCTGCAGAAGGCTCCGAAGGCGAAGGACAACGCCACCAGAGGGCTTGAGCCTGTCTGGCTGAAGTTCATCCATCCCAGCAAGGCCGCCACTACAACCACGAAAAGGACCAGCACCCGGTACTCCCGCTTCAGGAAGGCCATGGCCCCGTCCCGGATGTGCCCGGCGATGACGTTCATCTTGGCGTCGCCCGGGTCCTGCCGGTTCACCCAGGAGGCCTTGAAATAAGCAAATACCAGAGCGGCTGCCCCGCCAGCCAATGCAATGATCAGATAATTGTTCATAATCTGGTTGAGTTCATCTTTTATACGGTCTTATAATAAGACCGTGGTTTATTATCTAACTTGGATTTTACCAGAGATGAACACATATTTCAATGCTTTTTCGTTTATTAACACTTATTTGACAAAAGATCCCTTAATGAAAAAAGCGGCCTGGTTAAAGCCGTTCATAAGACGCAATACCATGTTACGACAGCAACGCCCTTCTTTTCTTTTAGTATAAAGGCATGGTCGCTATTATATTCAGTATTTCACTTTGATATTTTTCCATTGTTCTAATGTTGTTGTCATCGAATATCTTGCCAGCCTGATAAATATTCCCACTGTAATACCTATAGGCCCAAGGCAATGTTGTTAATACTAACTCCCAATAGTCTTTGTGATATAATGAATGATATACAGTGCCCATGAAAAATGCGTTTAACGCAAACGCATTCACTCCTTTTCCGTAACTTCCGCCGAGGATTTGCCCAAATCCAGGGATCAATGCGGATAGATATTTATTTTTAGCACTGTTCCCCAGTTGGGGAGGCGTTATCGAATCGATCATCATTGAAAGGCTGTCATTACCCAATGATTTCAATATACCCATAGCCTTGTCAAATTTATTTTGCTTTAACAAGCAAATGCTCTGGAATACTTTTGCTTTAAATGCTAAGGAGTCATTGTCTGTAAAATTGGCCAAATTAATAAATTCAAACTCAGCATTTACAGGTTTGTCGGATTTTAAATATATTAAACCCATCGTAAAATATATTGCATCTTTCAAACTGTCTTTATTACAAATGCTCAAAGCGTTATTCATATGACTCATTGCCTCATCATATTTACCCAAGTAGGAGTAACATATCGCAATTTTATAATGGATATAATCTGAACCTTTTGTCGTATCGCCTAAATATATCATTCGTTTATATTCAGTGATAGCTTCCCTGTATATTTCGCAAGAAATAAGCTTATCTGCATCATGTTCATTTGATAGACATATGCCTTGCAATAGAGACAATAGGAGTGACATTATCAATACTCTTCTAGTTGTCATCATAAACACCGTTGTAATCATCAATTGCTTGATTATATTTCAATCTTTGTCGGTTATTATATTCATCTGCTGCTTTTATGGAACCATAAATATTGCCAAGATAAAATACACCCCCTATCAATCCCATAACCCACCCCTTTGCTGAATTTGAACCTTCTTCCTCAAAGTAGCGGTAGGCCTGAAACCCAAGAGTTCCGCACATTATCATAGAGGATACGCCGTCGTAAAGCCTTCCGGAATAGATACGCCCAGTCCCAGGGATAATTGCAGACATTATGCCAGATACTGCTCTGTTTCGCGCAGGCAACTCATCACCCAGTTTAATAAGAGTATCTATCTTCAGATTGTAATCGATATTGTATCTGCTTGCCATAAATATTTGATTTTCCTTCAAATACATTTTAGCGTCAAGTAAAGCACTTTGTTGCTTTATATTATGATTGCCTTTGTCAATTTTTCCCATAAACGCTTTTGCGCTGTCGTAATTGCATGTTTTGTAATAGATAAATCCGATCTTATATATAACTGAATCTGAGTTACTGTCTTTTGATGAATACCCGATGCTCCTTTTATACCAATCAATCGCCTTCTGTCCATTACCCATTTCATCATAACAACGACCTATTTTATAATGAATCAATGCAGAATTACTATCCAAGGTGAATAGTATTGCTTTTTGATATTCAATAATAGCGGCTTCCCAGTCTTTCTCATTGCACAGAAAGTCCCCAAACTGCACATAATCATATGGTCGATTTTCAAACGCCAACGATATGCCGGTATACGATAATAAAAACAGGATCGATAAATAGAATTTTACCTGGTTCATTAGAATAATTCTCCCGAAAAATACAGTTATTTACGAAGGGGGTCACTTGCTCTGCCCAATGAATCTATATCGTAATATTTAATACCCAAACTATGGCAACGCTGCAGCCTGTCAGAAATAATTATTGACCCTTTGATCAAGCCGAATCGCTCTATGCATTCCATGCCATAGGATGAACAGGATGGAAAGAACACGCAACTGGGCCTATCCTGGCTAGAGATGAATGACTTATAGTACTTTATTAATCCTATGCTAATTATTTTCATTTCCGAATATTCGAAGGGTTTTTGTTTTCTCACAATGATAGAATCATTTGTCCCTTTGTTATTTACTGGGCTTATAAAATTAATGTCATCGATAAATGATCCCCCTCCGTGCATCCCAGCACAAGTAATAATCGGACAGCAAACAATGAGGATCGTTAAAGCAAGTACGACATTTTTCATTTAACAACCTCTATCTTAATGTTACCTTCAGGATATACATTCAAGACACTTTCCGGAATAGGTATGTTTATACTTACGTTTTCGATCATAATATGCTCATAATAGATGGCTCCGCTCTTTTTCGTTTCAGTATTTACAGATAATGGAAAATCAACTCCGTTTATCTTTCTATATTCGTCAAAATGGAATTGTGAATAATTCTTAAAATTGATTTCCCGCAATTCCACTTTACTTAACAGCCTATCCACATGTATTGTTTGAGCCGGCCCCAATATACCCTTCAGTTTGCCTCCCGGCTCCCAAGTTATATAAAGTGAATCATGACTTTTATATGTTTTCTTTATTGTATATCCTATTTCTGATAAGCCAATTCTATTATTGACAGTATGTAAGATTATATCTAGAAATGGCAATGATTTAAAATTCTTATATATGTATTTATATCCAGTTTTAACACCCGGGTAAAAAATCAACATGGAAGTACTATCAAATATCATATATTGGATTGTAGGTGATTTAGTTTTTACCACGACATTATACGGCTTGTGATACCAAACAGTGCCAGAGATTATTTCCTCGGTGCCATTATGCACCTTCTCGAGGTTGAAATCAAAATTCAGCCACTCAATTTTCTGACCGATGCAATCACTTCCCATAAAAAGGCTAACGAATAGCGCTACCAGCAGCAATAAAACTGTTTTAATGCTCATTATACTTATTATTTTTATGAATAAAATGGGTAGGGTACTTTAATACCCTACCCATTTTATTGCTTGTTGGATGCCGTTAATTTGTTGTAGAACTTTCAGAATAGGTTAAAGCATAAAATAAAACAGATGCAACTGTACCAACCAAACAACCAGTCATTGCTGAAGAAGTGTTTCTGCTCTTTAACTTCTCTTTGTAACCGGCGGTATAACCGGCAACAAATTCTGGAGTTTTACCCAATAAATTTATACTATTGGGACTTGGCTCAACTACATAGGCAATCAACCAACCCACAACACCCAGAAGACAACCAAGAAGAAACCAGGTGGCTGTGCTTTGACTCAAAGCATCCGCTTCACCCGCCGATCTTCCCAGTTCAACATCATTGTTTTGTTGAGCAAAACTCAATGTTGGTAGAATCAATAACCACGCCACCAAAAATAACGAAATGCTTTTAAATAACGGTGATTTTTGAAACATTTTTTCCTCAAATAAAGTTATAAAGTTATATGGTTGCCTTTACAATACCTCTTTCCTTCATCAAGTTTGCTCATATGATGCAATTATTATAAAGTCTTATAATTACTATTTTCTTTATTATAATAAAATAACACGGTTTTGTCAATAAATTATTGCCCTCACTCCTCTAAATTGTCTTTGTGGAAATTTCACATAAATAGAAGTATTAATCTGCTTAAGCTGGATTCCAATTCCCTACTTTGTGTCCAGTATCACCGGCAGTCCGTCCTTGCCCGAGCCGATGATCACCACCTTTGCGTTGGGCGAAGAGGCCAGTTTCTCGGTGGCCTCGATCCCCTTCCAGCGGAGCAGCGGCTCGGAAATGCCCTGGGCTACTATGTTCTGGAAGTCGGAGATGCCCTTGGCCTCGATCCTTTTGCGCTCGGCCTCCTGCTTCTCTTTGGTAAGGATGAACTCCATCCGCTGGCTCTCCTGCTCGGCCTTGAGCTTGTCCTCTATGGCGTCGGTCACCTTGCGGGGCAGGTCGATGTTGCGCAGCGGAGTGCTTTCCACTATAACCCCCCTGGCCGCCACCAGCTTCACCAGGTCCTCGTAGATGGTCTTAGCCAGCACCTCGCGCTGCGAGGTATAGAGGGCCTTGGCCTCGTAGCCGGCGGTCACCCCCCGGCAGACCGAGCGGAACTGGGGTCTGAGGATCACTTCCTCGTAACTGGGCCCCACCGTCTTGTAGACCTCGGCTGCCTTTTCGGGATCCAGGTGGTACAGACAGCTGATGGAGATTTTGATGGTCAGGCCCTCCTTGGACGGCACCTCCATGTCCTCATAGGCCTGCTGGGTCTTGATGGACATCTTGGTTATCCGGGCGAAGGGGTTGCGGAAGTTGATCCCGGCTCTCAGGGTCTTTTCCGAGACGCTGCCGAAGAAGTCCACCACGCCTACATTTCCGGCCGGGATCACGGTCAGGAACCTAGTGAAGGCGATCAGCCCGAAGACCACCGCCAGCAACAGGGAAATGGTGCGGCCCTGCCGGAAGGTCTCGTTGTATTGCTTTAGCTTGCTGTTGGCCGAGACCAGGGAATACAGGGCTAGCCCGAACACCACCAGCGAAAAGATGAACAACATGGTTTTTCCTCCTTTTTTATTTACCACAAAGGCACAAAGACACAAAGGTGATGGAATTTACTAACTGTATCGGTTAAAACCTCTGTGCCTCTGTGTCTCCGTGGCGATTATTTCTATGTCCTTATGATGCTGCCGTCCAACACCGTCATCACTGTCTTTCCGGTCAGGTTGAATCCCTTGAAAGGGGTATTGCGGCTCTTGGAGAAGAACTCCTCCGGGTCTACCGTCCACTTGGCTTTGGGATCGAAGACCGTCAGATCTGCCATTTTCCCGATTTCCAATTTACCACTTGTGGTGAGACCGGCCCCATGTCCGGCTGCCGAACCATTTCCAATTTTGAGGATGTTCCGGGGATTGAGCGACATCTTTTCCACCAGCTGCGACGGGGTCAGGACGCCGGTCTCCACCAGGTTGGTCCAGCACAGGCCCAGCGAGGTCTCCAGCCCGATCATCCCGGTGGGGGCCTGGTCAAACTCCACCTCCTTTTCCTCGTGGGAGTGGGGGGCGTGGTCGGTAACGATGCAGTCGATGGTGCCGTCCTTCAGGCCCTCCAGGATGGCCTGGACATCGGCCTTTCCCCGCAGCGGCGGGTTGACCCTGGTCATCTCGCTGTAGCCCTTCACCGCCTCCTCGGTCAGGGTGAAATAGTGGGGGCAGGTCTCGGCCGTGATCTTAATGCCCCGGCGCTTGGCCTGGCGCACCACGTCCACCGTCTCGGCGCAGGAGACATGGGCTATGTGCAGCCGGCCCCCGGTCAGGGCCGCCAGCTGGGCGTCGCGATAGGCCATGGAGCTTTCGGCGGCGTTGGGTATCCCCCGCAGGCCCAGCCGGGTGGCCAAAGCCCCTTCGTTCATGGCCCCGTCGGCCGAGAGGAAAACGTCCTCGCAGTGGGAGATCACCGGGATGTCGAACATCCGGCAGTAATCCAGGGCCCGGCGCATCAGGTTGGAGTTGGTGACCGGCTTGCCGTCGTCCGAGACCGCCACCGCCCCGGCATGGAACATGTCGCCCATCTCGGCCAGCTCCTGGCACTCCAGCCCCTTGGTGACGGCCCCGACGGGGTAGATCCCGCAGTAGGCAGTCTGCCTTGACTTAACCAGCTGGACTATCCCCTGATTCTCCACCACCGGCGTGGTGTTGGGCATGCAGGCCACCCCGGTAAAACCTCCGGCGGCAGCGGCCCGGGACCCGGTCTCGATGGTCTCCTCATCCTCCCGGCCCGGTTCCCGGAAATGAACGTGCATGTCGAACAATCCCGGGGTGATGACCAACCCCGTTGCGTCTATCACCTGGGCCTTGGGGTCAATTTCCCCGGCTTTGCCGATGCTCTCTATCTTTCCGTCTATGATCACGAGATTGGTGACCTCGTCCCGCTTGTTGGCCGGATCTATCACCCGTCCATTCTTAAGGATGACTGTGCCTTCCAGTTTCTGTATCTTTAATTCTTTCATCTTTATGCCTCCTTCTTAATGGCTTCCGAAAGCGAGCCCTCGCCTCCGCTCAGTAAATAAAGCACGGCCATCCGCACCGCCACTCCGTTGGTCACCTGATCCAGGATCACAGAGCTTGCTCCGTCGGCCACCGCCGGTTCGATCTCCACCCCCCGGTTCATGGGACCGGGATGCATCACAGTGATGCCGGGCTTAGCCTTTTTCAGGCGTTCACCAGTGACGCAGAACAGCTGGGAGTATTCGCGCAAGGAGGGCAGCAGCCCTTTCTTCTGACGTTCCAGCTGCAGCCGCAGGACATTGACCACGTCGGCCTCGGCCAAAGCCTTGTCCAGGTCGTAGCAGACCTTGACGCCCAGTTCCTGGATGCCCATCGGGATCAGGGTGGACGGCCCGCAGACCGAGACCCTGGCCCCCATCTTGATCAGCCCGTGGATGTTGGAGCGGGCCACCCGGGAATGAGTGACGTCGCCCACGATCAGGACGTTCAGGCCTTCCAGCTGGCCCCGCTTCTCCCGGATGGTGAACATGTCCAGCAGCCCCTGGGTGGGATGGGCGTGCTGGCCGTCCCCGGCGTTGATCACCCCGGACTTGATCCGGCTGGCCAAAAAGTGCGGCGCGCCGGACGACATGTGGCGGATGACCACCAGGTCTATCTTCATGGCTTCCAAATTGCGGGCGGTGTCCAAAAGGGTCTCGCCCTTCTGGACGGCCGAGGTCTTGGGCGAGATGTTGACGGTGTCGGCCATCAGCCGCTTGGCCGCCATGTCGAAGCTGGCCGAGGTCCGGGTGGAGGGCTCGAAGAACATGTTGACCACGGTCTTGCCCCTTAAGATCGGAACTTTTTTCACCGGCCGGTCCAGGATCTCCCTGAAACTTCGGGCGGTGTCCAGGACCATGGAGATCTCTTCCCGGTTCAATGACTCCAGGTCCAAAAGGTCTTTCTTAGTCCACTTCATTGTCCATCTCCTTTATTATCACCTGCTGCTGTCCGTCCTCTTCCACGGTCCTGACCCCGATGATCTCGGTGTGCGAGGTGGGCACGTTCTTGCCTACGTAATCGGCCTTGATCGGCAGTTCCCGGTGACCCCGGTCTATCAGCACCGCCAGCTCTATCCGCTTGGGCCGCCCGAAATCCAGCAGTTCGTCGATGGCCGCCCGCACCGTGCGTCCGGTGTACAGCACATCGTCCACCAGCACCACCACTTTGTTGGTCAGGTCAAAGCTGATCTCGGTCGGATTGACCACCGGCTGGTGAGCTATGGTCTGCAGGTCGTCCCGGTAAAAAGTGATGTCCAGCGCCCCGAACGGCACTGTGGTCTTCTCGATCTCGCTCAACGTCTTGGCGATGAATTTCCCCAAAGTGGCCCCCCGCCGCTTGATCCCCACGATCACCAGCTCGGACACCCCCTTGTTGCGCTCCAGGATCTCGTGGGATATCCGCACCAGGGCCCGCTCCATCTGCTGGTCGTCCATGATGACGGCTTTTTGCTTGGTCATCTTTCCTCCCGGTATTTATTATAAAAAATAGTGTTGGTCCGATTATTTTGCCACAGAGCGATGCACTGAGTTTGCCGAAGTGGCTCAGAGACACAGAGTTTCCTTTTACTTAATACCAGAATATTTAATCAGTAAGTTTTATGACCCCCACTGTGCCTAGGTGTCTCTGTGGCCGGCTAAGCCCCGGAGGCAATAAAAAACCTCCCGTCTCGCGCTTTGCAGCGTGGGTCCGAGAGGTCGATGTATTACGGTTTTCATGAATAAAGCCTTCCTGGCCTCACAGGACCAGATTAAAGGGTTAAAATATTTACCTGACTAATACAACCATATAATACACTATTTTTTGCCGTTTGTCAAGAGGTAAAGTGGAATAATCGTAATATAAAAGACCGAAGCTTATGCTTCGGCCTTTTACCGGAAACCTGCGGACTATTGTTTCCCCTCGCTGATGACCACCTTCTTGATCACCACATTCTTCAGCGGCCGGTCATTCTCGTCCCGGGGCTGCTTGGCAATGGTATCCACCACTTCCATCCCCTTCACCACCCGGGCGAACGGAATGAATCCCATGCCGTCCAGCCGGGCGCATCCGTCGTCCAGGTTGATGAAGAACTGGGCATCGGACTGGTCGGCTATCGGCTGCTTGCGCGATGACGAGGCCATGGACACCGTGCCCCGCTTGTTGGAAAGTTTTCTGGGCTCCACCCCCATCTTGTCGCCGCCGAAACCGTCGTTGGTCTGGTCGGCGTCCTTGGACAGCGGGTCCCCGCCCTGGATCACGAAACCCGGCACCAGCCGGTGGAAGGTGGTCCCGTCAAAGGCCCCGGCCTTGGCCTTGGCGATGAAGTTGGCCACGGTCTTGGGCGAGCTCTTGGTGGCCAGCTCCAGTTTGATGTCTCCGAACTCGGTGACCAGAGTGGCAAATTTCTTGGCCTGGGCCCGGCCGCTAAATATCGTTAAAACCAAAGCCAGCAGCAGGATCGTTCTTTTCATTTGTTCTCCTGGGTTAAAGGTTGAATGAACATTATGTTTTAGTTATTTTTAACCTCTCCCTTATCCCTCCCCTCGAGGGGAGGGATGCCACAAGGCAGGGTGATGTTAAAAAGCCCGCAAGCTTATGCAACATGCCCCGAACAAAACAACGTTCTGTCCGGGGCAAAAAAACCATGAACTCAATTAATCATTCAGGGAAAAAGTAACTGGATACATCACCCAAACTGGGACCGTCTTGCCGCCCGGAGCAACGGCCGGGGTGAAAATGAATTGTTTGGCCGCTGCTACTGCCGCCTCGTCCAGATCGTCAAATCCAGAGGATTTTGCAATGTCAGCCTGCCGGACATGGCCGTCGGTACCAATCAGAAGGTATAATATCACCTTGCCCGACGAACCTCTCTGCTTGGCCATGGAGGGATAGACCGGAGCTACTTTTTTAACTATCTCCGGGGTCTTCTCCATTGCCTTGAACTCACCCTTGCCGGCGTAAGCTTCCTCCTCGCCGACCGTAGCCCCGGTGGCCGTGGCCTCGCCGGTGGTGGCCAGACCGGCCGACATGGCGCCCATCTGAGACTGGGTGGCGGCGTCCTCGTCGCCAGCCTGTTCATCCGGCACCGGCTTGGGAACGCCCTGGGTGGGAGCCGCTCCCGGAGCGGTCGCAGATATCTTCTCCTGGGCCACGTCGGACCCGGTCAGGGAAGGCGGCGCTCCCAGCTGGCTGTAGGTGATCTTGACCATCGGGGCTTCCACTACCGGTTTGTGGGCTTCAATGTAAGCGTTAACAGCAAAGTAGGAAAGCCCGGCCAGTATCAGGATCAGCGACGATGACAAGGTCAGCAGCATGGATTTCTTGAGGTTCAGCGGCATCAGGATCTTGGACTGCTTCACCCCGAATCCTATGGCCGCCGTTTGCCTGGATTGAATCATTACCACGAAGGTGGCTATCAATGTGCCCACCAGCGCCCCGATCACAGGCAAAAGTATTTCAGCTGTTACTTGCATGATTACTTGCCTCCTTTCTTGACTTGGCCGGCCTTCTTTTTAGCGTCCTCGATGGCTTTGAGGTCCTCCGGGGTCTGCTCGGTGATGGAGAACCGGGCCACCTGGTTCTGCTGGACCGCATCCATTACAGCCACCACATTGTTGTAGCTGCTTTCGCGGCTGACCTTGATCAGCACAGTCAGGCGGCAGATCTTCTCGTCCCGTACCTTGTTCAGGCTGTCCAGTACCGTACGGGGAATGTCCTTGTCCTTATTCTTGTCCATGAAGGTCTTATAGCGCTGGAGAAACTCGGAACCGCTTTCATACTGTATTCCGGTGCGGCCATCTATGTGGGCCGGCTGTTTATTGAGATTATCCAGCTTGACCTTTGAGACCAGGTAATCCAGAGAATCGAAAGCTACCGGGGCTGGCACATCGTTGGCTATGTTCTGCAGAATGGTGCCATCGCCCATTATATTGATGGTCATTACGTTGGATTCCTTGACCGGCTTTGCGGTTTCGGTGGCAATCTCCGGCGGCAGGTTGATCTCGATGGCCTGGGGTTCCCGGAACCTGGTGGTGGTCATGAAGAAGATCACCAGCAAAAAGCCTATGTCCACCATCGGCGTCATATCCATGACTATGCCCGGCCGGCCTTTGCGTTTTCGAAGTCCGGGGCCCTTTTTACCGCTTTCTTGTGGCCCCATGTCTACTGCGCCCATGCCATCACCTCCCTTCCTCGCCAAAGGTATCTTTGGCGTCAGTTTTAAGGTTAGTAACTAAGCTGAATCTCAGCATGTTGACGTCCTCTTTCTGCAATATCTTGGTCAGGTCCAGCATTTTGCCGGAGAGACAGTTCTTGTCCACCATCATCACCATCATCAGCTTAGGATTCCGGATGCGCTCCTCCACCACCGTCCCGCCCACCTGGTCCAGAGGCAGGGGTTGTGAGGCGTCGCGCCCGGTGGCATACCAGATCATCATGCTGTCGATCCTAGCATTCATCTGCTCCGGCTTTAAGGAGGCTATCTCCTGCTTGGCCAGTTTGGTAATGAAGCTTCCGTGACGCCGCACCTCGGTGATGGCCAGTTCGGCCGCCCGGCCCCGGCTTAACGGTTTGCCCGGCGACTTTACGATATCCATCAGCAATTCCGGGGAGGCCAGCGGCATCAGGGTTCCGCTCATGCCCTTAAGCATCTCCACCGTAGCCCCAGGCTGCAATGAGGCTTCCCGGATGTTGTTGATCAAAGTGACCAGGGTGGTGGGCCCGATGCTTTCGGCTAAAGCCTTGGCTTCTTCCGGGGCCAGCACATTCACCATCATCACGTTAGCTTCCGGCACCTTGAAGGGCGACCGCGACTCCGGCAGCACCACATCCACGGTGACCGGGGGCCTGGCGTTGTAAGTGGACATGAAGAAGATTACCAGCAGAAAGGCGATGTCAACCATCGGGGTCATATCCATGACGATTCTGGCCCGACGTTTCATCTTTACCGACATCTTATTTTTCTCCTATGGTCAGAAGCTGCTGCATCTCGTAGATCGCCTCATCGGTGGCGAACTGGAACTGGGACACTTTGTTCATGAAGAAGTTGTTGGCCACGATGCCGCCGATACCGTTGAGAAGGCCGCCGGCGGTGTTGATCAGGGCCTCGGAGATGCCCAGGGCCAGCTGTGAGGCGTCAGGGGCGCCGGCGTTGGACATGGCTTGGAAGGACCGGATCATGCCGACGGTGGTTCCCAGCAGACCGACCATGGTGCCGATGGAGGCGATGGTGGTCAGCATTATCAGGTTGCGCTCCAGCAGCGGGGTCTCCAGCATGTTGGCTTCCTCTATGGACCGCTGGACCTCGGCGTGTTTCTTATCCGGGGTCAGGTCGCTGTTCTGCACGGCCATGTGCTTTTCCAGGCCGGCCCGCAACACGTTGGCGGTGGATCCCTTTTGGGATTCGCAGGCGGCGATGGCCAGGGAAAGGTTGCCCGAACGGAGGTGCTCCCTAAATTCCTGCATGAACACCGGAATGGGCTTGGCGCCCCGGGCCCGGGCCAGAGTAAAAGATCTCTCGATTACGTAGGTGATCAACAGCACCAGCAGCAGGATCAGCACCATCACTATCGGTCCGCCGTCCCGGACGTATTTGGGCAGGGTGTTGAATATCACGTAAGCCACGGCCCCGCCGATCAGATAGAGGAACAATGTGACCAGACCCATCTTCTTGGAAAAGGCCAGGGCCAGACCCAGGCCCAGGGCCACCACGGCTGGAAGCACTCCCATTACAAGTATTTTGACTATGAAAGGAGCTTCGGCAAGTCCTTTTAACATTTAAAAATTTCCTCCCTAAAAAATTGTATTTGTTTTTTTGACTCTATGATTCAAAGAGCCGTTATTTTGGGGCAACCAAACTTGCCCCCGGTGTCTTTACTTGTGGTGAGAATTGCCAAGCCTGCCTGGCTACCGAACCAATTAGGATGACTGTTTTAAAATGATCCTCCTTATGTTCTGGTCCTCCTTAAAATTATTTTTTTATTCAGTTTGTAAATATGCTTTAATCCCAGACCTCGATCTTGGGCGCCATGTCGGCCAGAATGGCCTTGGCGGTCTGATTGCCCGGATCGATCTTCAAAATGGCATTGCATTCCGTCTTGGTCAGCACCTTGTACTTGGATTCCTTGAAATTCTTGTAAATGAAGTAGTAGTGTTGGGCCACCGATTCCATCACCGGCACCACTTCACGGTCGGGCTTGGTCTTCTTTTCCATCTTCAGCTTGCGGGCCTCGGCAAAGCAGTTCAGGGCCTCCAGGTAGAGAGCCTTGGCTTCGGGACTTTTGGAGTTCTTAAGGGACTGGGCCTTGACCGAGTAAGTGTTGCCCATGTTGAACCATGCGCCGTAAGCGGTCTTGGGGTTCTGCTTGATCCTCCGCTTGAACCACTCTATTGCCAGATCGTATTTCCCTCCCTGGTAATAGGAGGTAGCCTTGTCGTAATAGCTGCTTTCCACCTTGGAGGGATCGAGTTCGCAGGCCTTGTCGTAGGACTCTATGGCCGAATTGAAGGCCGCCTGGGCGGAAACAGTGTCCTTGGCGTCCCAGTAGGTGTTCCCCAGCTTCTGGTAGACCTTGCCGGCTTCGTACCAGCGGTCGGCATCCACCGGGGAGAGCTCCAGTGCCTTGCGGAAGGCCTGGGCGGATTGGTCGTAGTTCTTCAGGTCGCGGTTCAGGCTGGCCAGCAGGTACCAGGCCCCGTCGTTATTGGGATCCAGCTTTACCGCCTTCTCGCTCATGGCGATGGCTTGGGGGAACAGAGATGAATCCTTCTGCACCTGATATGCCTTGGCCAGCATAAAATATCCCACCGCATCCTTGGGCGCCAGTTCGGTGTATCTTTTGAAATAATTTGCCGCCTGGACATACTGCTTCTTTTCGTAATAGGCGTTCCCCAGGTCCAGGTTAACCTCGGCCAGGTTGGGGTTCATCTGAATGGCCTGGAGGTATTCGGACATGGCGTCCTCGAACTTCCGCTGCCGGTAATACAAATTGGCCAGACCGTTGTGGGCCCCGCCATTATTGGGGTCCATCTGCAACACCTGGCGGTATTCGGCCCCGGCCTCGTTGAGCATGCCCTTGGCCAGGTAGATGTTTCCCAGCCGGTAACGCAGGTCCATGTCGTTGGTGTTTTTGACCAGCATTTCCTTGTACAGTGCTTCGGCCTCGTCCAGCTTGCCGGCCTTGAAATAGGCGATGGCCAGAGCTTTTTGGGCGCCGTCATGTTTCAGCACCAGGGCCACCTTAAGACTGCCGATGGCCTCGTCGTACATGCTGCGGTCCAGATACAGAGCGCCCAGCCGGTAGTGAGCCTCGGCCATCTTGGGCTTGACGGTGATGGCCTGCCTTAGCAGGGCCATTTCCTGGTCGTATTCCCCGGCTTGGTCGGCGGCCTGGGCCTGGATCAACAGGTCTTCAGCCTTTACTTTTGCAGCCTGGCCGGTAGTGGCACATCCGCACAGGAGCACCAAGGCCATTGAGATGGAAAACAGCACCCGCCAAAGATGTTGCTGGCTTTTCATTTTATCTCTCCGTTATAAATTGAAAAAGATTGATTATCTATGAATCCCTGAGACAGGCCAACCCTTAAAACGGGGGACTTTGACAGGATTTACAGGATTTTTTAGAATTAGTCCGGTGAATCATGTTAATCCTGTCTTAAAAAAAAATAGTTCAAAATATATTACTGCTTGATCAGCACCGGGACCGTGGACGGGACCAGGCCCTGTTTGGCCAGTATCTGCTGTCCGTCGTTGGAAGAGACAAAAGTGATGAAACCGTGGGCCAGGCTGTATCTGCCGTCCGCGTATGTCCGCTCCAGAGTTTCGTTGACATAGAGATACAGGGGATGGGTCAAAGGATAATTGCCTTCGTTGACCGTTTTCTGGTTGGGTAGAAAGAATCCGCTTTCCCCGACCAGCCCCACTGCCACCGCCTTGATCCCCATCTCCTTGACCGGCGGCCAGACATCCCAATTGCCGTATAAATATGACATTGGAACCAGCCCGACCGCTCCGGGATATTTCTTTACCATTTCCACGATCTGAGAGTTGGTGCTGCAGGGATAAGCCTTCTGGGAATATGGGGATCCCTTCAGCACAAGGTTCTGGAAATATTCGCAGGACCCCAGGTTGGGTCCGGGAATAACGGCCAGCATTCCCAGACTGCCTCCGGCAAACGACCAGCCCGAAACCTTTCCGGTGAATATCTTTTCCAGCTGCTCAAAGGTCAGCTGACGGACCGGGTTCTGCGAATGGACTATCACCGCCAGGCCGTCGTGGGCGATCTTGTAGCCTTTGGCTTTTCCCCCGTTCAGCCGGATGATGGAATCTTCCTCGACAGTCAGGTCGCGGGATACAACCGCGATCCGGGCCCGTCCCTCGTTCAGGGCCACTATTCCGGTCTTGGAGCCACCGCCCACAACCACTATCTCGGACTTCGGGTAAAGGGCCATGAAGCGCTGGGACTGACGGCGCATCATCTTTACCGCCCCGTCCGAGCCGGCCACCACTATCCGCCCCTCGGTCTGGGTTTCGGTGGATTCCTGCTTTTGGTCGCAGCCAAAAATCACCGCTGCAGACAAGAGGGCTGTTATAAATAATCGAAATTTCATTTTTAACCTTAATCTTGCAATTATAAATAGTTATATTGCCAAAGTCAATAGTAAAAACAGAAAAACTTACAATTTATCTGGAAGCCATTTGCATGAAGGGAACTGCCCGGGATTGTTGTTTTTTGGGCTTGGGAAATGCCTCCGGCCCGGTTAATTTTTCCCTTCTAATACCGCTGACAATTTCTGGGTCAGTTCCGCGCTTAAACCCTGCTCTTTGGCCTTTTCCAGCACGTCCTGACCCAGCATCCGGTAGATCTGCTCATAGGGGCCGCCCCAGTTTTTCAGAGCCTGCAGATGCCCCTGAACCGTGGCCAGATCCCCCCGCATGACGGGTCCGGTCAGGGACCCGGTCAGGCCGTTCAGTTTTATGTTTCCTTCCAGACTATGCACCATGCCGGCCATCATCTGCCCGGCCGATTCCTCGTCCGCCCCGGCTTTGATCAGGGCCTGTTTCGCGCCCAGCCACAGCGCCACCGCCAGGTACGAGGCCATGGCCCCGGCCGCGTGGTAAAGCGCCTTGTCCTGTGGTTTGATGGTGATGGAGAAACCGTCCAGCGCGGCCACCATTTCCCGGGCCTGCTCCACCGCCACAGCGTCGCCCTCCAGGGCAAAATAAGCCCCGGCCAGGCTGCCGGCCTGCATCTTCCGGGCGATGCTGACGAAGGGGTGCAGCGACAGGGTAAAGACCCCGAACAGCTTCAGCGAGACCAGTATCCCGGACGGCAGAAAGCCCGAGGTATGGCATACTATCTGTCCCTTTTTAAAGGCCTGTTTGGCGGCCAGGTTTTCGGCCACGGTTTTGACGGCCGAGTCCGGCACGGCCAGGATCACCAGGTCAGCCTCTTTGCCGGCGGCGTCCGGATCGGCGGTGGCCAGCGGAGCCCCCAGCGCCTGGGCCGCTTCCCGGGCGGCCCCTTCATTGACATCGGCCACCGCGATTATCTGATAACCTTTCTGGTGCAGGGCCAGGGCCAGGCTGGTTCCCAGCTTTCCCGCCCCGATCAGGGCCAGGGTTAGTTTAGCCATTGGACAATCCTCCCAAAACCAGTGCCGGTGTTTGGCCCGGGTTGCGGGCCATGTTTCTTTCCACTTTGACGAAGAACAGGTAATAGGAAACGGCCGAGACCGCGTAGCAGAAAGCCGTCAGGTAATAAGGCACCGAGTAACCGTAACGCTGCATCATCCAGCCGGAGAAGGCGGTGGACAGTGCCCAGGACAGGTTCCAGGCCATGGCGGTGATGCTGTTGGCGGTGGCCCGCATTTTCTGGGGCAGCACCTCCATGGTAAAGGCGTTGCCGATGGGGGAAGACATCTGCATCAGGCTGGCCCGCATCCAGAAGGCCAGTACCGCCAGGATCAGGCTGTTGTCCACCGCGCCCAGGGTCACTAAGAACGGCAGGGACAGCAGCTCCATCAGCACCACGGTCTTGACCTTGCCCATCTTCCTGGCCAGCTGGGGCCCGGCCATCACCGCCAGGGCGGTGGCCACCTGGGCCACCGAAAAATAGACCCCGATCTGGCCGCTGGTGGAATGGAACCTCTGGGCGAAATACAGGTTGAAGAAAGGTATCACCAGACCCGCCCCCAGCCCCACCCACAGGTTGCACCAGGAGAATTTGCCGATCAGCTCCCAGTCCTTCTTGTTCCCGCCCCAGATCGGTCCGGCCTCGTCCTTCCCGGCGGCCGGGATCTCGGTCATCCGGGACAGGGGATACAGCGAGGCAAAGGCCATGGCCGATCCGGCCACCAAAGTTATCCGGTAAAACCAAAGTCCGTCCGGGTTTTTGATCAGCAGCCCCAGGATCTCCGGGAGCTTGCCCCCGGCCAGGCTTCCCAGCACCCCGGCCAAAAGGGTCACCGCAAAGGAAAGCGAGAACAGGTAGGTCCGCTCGCCCGGCCGGCTGTTCTCCATCATGAACGGCGCGGTGGAAATGGTGTAGACGGTGACGGCCAGTCCTCCCAGGAAGCTGGAAGCCACCAGCAAGCCCTTGCTGACCGTCAGGGCCCGGACCAGCAGGAACAGGCTGCCCAGAAAACTGGCCCCCAGCATCGAACGCTTGCGGCCGGCCTTGTCCGAGTACATCGCGGCCGGGATGGCGAACAGGCCAAAAGCCAGCCCGCTTAAGGAAAGCATCCCGCCGATGAACCCTTCCTGGAAACCGGCCTCTTTCAGATAGAGGTTGAAGATCACCCCGACCATGGCGTAGCCCAAACCTATCAGAAAATTGGCCTGCAGGTAAAGACGGGCGTTGGGGGAAAAATCCCTGATGGTCTTGATGTAGTTGGTGACGAATCTTTTTATCAAAAAAGTCAGAACCTATGATTATATACTTTTGACTATGGCCTTTTATTCCCTGGGATTTGTCCAATCAGAACTGAACCCCTGTAATCCAAACCCAATAATCAGTTCCCTGAGATCAGTTCCCTGTTACCCGTTCCGCTATCGCCTGCTCCAGTTCCCTGCGCCCCCTGCCTTCCAGCGCCGAGATGAACAGGGCTTTGGAATGGCTCCATTTGAGTTCGCTCAGGGTCTTGGCGTCCAGCTTGTCGATCTTGTTGAAGACCAGGATCTCCGGCTTGTCTATCTTCAGATCCTTCAGCACGGCATGGACCGCGTCCATCTCCTCCTGCCGGGCCCGGTGGGGGGTGTCGACCAGGTGCAACATCAGGTCGGCCTCGGCCACCTCCTCCAGCGTGGCCTTGAACGAGGCCACCAGCTGGTGGGGCAGCCGCCGTATGAAGCCCACGGTGTCGGTCAGCAGGAATTTGTGGCCCGAGGCCAGCACCACCTGCCGGGTGGTGGCGTCCAGGGTGGCGAAGAGCCGGTCCTCCACCTTGACCCCGGCTTTGGACATCAGGTTCATCAGGGTGGACTTGCCGGCGTTGGTATATCCCACCAGAGCCACTTTGAATATCTGGCTCCGGGACTTGCGCTGGGTCTGGCGCTGGACCTCCACCTTCTTCAGTTCTTTCTTCAGGGCGGAGATCCGGTCCTTGATCTTCCGGCGGTCCAGTTCCAGCTGCTTTTCGCCCGGCCCCCTGGTGCCGATGCCGCCGCCGGGGTCGGACATCTGCAGGCCGGCCCCCACCAAGCGGGAGAAGCGGTACTGCAGCTGGGCCATCTCCACCTGGATCTTGGCTTCGGCGGTGCGGGCATGAAGGGCAAAGATGTCCATGATCAGCTCCGAGCGGTCTATCACCCGGCAGCCCACAGCTTCCTTGATCTTGAAGGCCTGGCTGGGCGAAAGCGGGTGGTCGAAGGCCACCAGGGTGGCCCCGCTGTCGGCCACCCCCTTGGCCAATTCCTCCACCTTGCCCTTGCCGATGAAATAGGCCGGGTCCGGGCGCTGACGACGCTGGACCACTATGTCTATCACCTGGGCACCGGCGGTGTTGGCCAGCCGGCCCAGCTCTTCCAGGGATTCCTCGGCCTCGTAGGGGTTTGCCCGGCCGGTCACCAGGCTGACTAATATTGCTTTTTCGGACATGGTTGTTATTGATTATTGATTTTTGGTAGGGGGCAATTCATGAATTGCCCCTACTGAATATTATTTACCAGAAATAATTACCGTAAATCAGGAAAATCCTGTCTTCCCTCGTGCTTTTAATACCCGCCGGAAACCTTTTTCAAATTCTGGGCCGCCTCGGAACTGGGGTCCAGGGCTGCTCCCTTGCGCCAGTATTCCACCGCTTTGTAGCGGTTGCCCCTATTTGCTTCTATTATGCCCAGCCGGTTGTAGGGCCAGGCGTCGCCGACCGAAACCTTGGTGGCCGTGATGTAAAGTTTTTCCGCTTCCTTGATCTTGCCCTGAGTCTCCAGTACATAGCCCCAGTTGCAGTAGGTCAGCCCCAGGTTGACATCATATTTTACCGCCTGTTTGTAGGCGGCTATGGCCTGGTCTATCTTGCCCTGCCGCAGATAAACGTTGCCCAGATTGTTAAAGAGAATGCCGTTGGTGGGGTCGTTCTGCAGGGCGATCTTGAACTGTTTTTCTGCCTGGTCCGGCAGGTTGCGGCTGAAGTAATAATTCCCGGCCATTACATACGGCATCCTGGCCTTGGGATCCTCTTGGGCCTTGGCTTCCATTTCCCTCAGGAAGATCTCCGGCGGCAGGCTCAGGTCGGGCAGAGCCGGGTTGACCACCATTCCATAAGTTTTTATCAAATCCCGGTATTTTTCGTTGTTCCGAACATAGATCAGGCAGGCGTCGTCCCAGAATACCAGCGTCCAGTTTTTGCTGTCGATCAGATATTTGTTGAACATCTCGAACTGGGCCACCTGTCCGGTCAGACTGTAGGGCAGGAATATCCAGTCTATCTGATACTTGTCCAGCAGGTCCAGCCGCCCCCCGAATATCTTGAACTGGTCCTGCAACACCTGGGTGTTCTTGTAAGGAAGAACCCTGCCGTCCACAAAGACTGGGACCTGATGCCAAAGCAGGTATGAGCCTATGTCGAAATCGTTGAAGACCCGGGATTCGCCCCGGTGCTGTTTCAGGAACTGCACCCCGCGCTCCGAATTCATCCGGGGCCGCCAGCCCAGTCTGAACCTTTGCCACAGATGCTCACCGCTGCGCTGGAACAGCAGAGCGCCTGTCAATATCACCAGTATCAGCCCAATAAAGGAAACCTGCTTGATGATTTTGCATCTTGCATTTTGCATTTTAAATTTGGGCAAAATGGCCTCCCCCGCCCCCTGCCAATTGGCGGCAGTGAAGGAAAAAGACAGCCAGGCCAGGAACCAAAGATATCTGGTAGCCAGATACGTCTGCCAGATGAAAACGACATACAGCAGCCATTCAGAGATCCTGGTTTTCTTGACATTGAAGGCCAAACCTAGCCCGGAAAACCCTATCCATATCAAGCCGTAAATAACAAATGGTTCGCGGGAGAAGCCCGGAGACAAAAGCGGTTGGTATTCCAAAACAGATTGCACAATGAAAACATCAAAAGCCTTGGAGGCTGGTTCAACAAAAACCTTTAAACTGTCCACGGTAAGGCTGAAACCATAGGGGGTTAGTCCCGTGGCCAGCAAAGCCAGACAGAATGCGGCCACTGACCATTTAAAAAATGTCCAGCCTTTTTTAATAAACCCGGCAAATAATCCATCGATTAATGCTAACCCGTAAAGGCCCAGGCCGATAATATAACCTAAATGCATATTGGCCCAGATTACGAACATTCCTGCGGTGCTTAAAAAGAATACCTCTTTTTTTATCCGTTCGGAACGGAAAAGTTCCAACAGGTAAAGCGATAAAACAAAAAATACAAAGCTGATCACCTGGATCCTCTCTGCAAAGGCATGGTTCAGCAGCAACAAAGCCAGAGCCGAGGTCAGCAGAGAAGCAAAGGGCGATGCCCCTCTTAGTCGCATGATCTGCAAGCCCAGTAGAAAAGCCAGTACCAGGGCCGCCGCTTTGAATAAGATGATCCCATTGATTCCCCAGAGCGCAAAAAGGCCGTAGAACAGCAGGCTGGAAAGCCATTCGTGAAAGGGCCAGGGCTGGCCGTAGGCAGTATGGCTCCACAGATCTATCGTGGGTGCATGCCCGGTCTGGGCCACGTAGCGGCCGGAGGCCAACATGATGTAAATGTCTGGGTCGGAAGCAGGATAGACTGCAGAAAGGATGACCAGCGCAATGATGGTTGCATAAACGGCCGGCCAATGCCAACTGTGACCAGCTTCAAATACTTTTGTTTTGCTTTTATTTTTCACGTGTTTTAAAGACATGTAGTACGGGATAATATTTACGGAAATTAAATATATCTGTTTTTGATATTATCCAATTCACAAAAAGGTTTGAATGCCTGACAAGAAGGTATCTCTCCGAGGGTGTTCCCCCTAACCGCATTTTTGTGAGCTCTGCGGTCTGCCCCATTTTCAGGCAACTATACTTGTTCTCAATGGCGTATCTGACCGATCCCAGCAGTAAATTCACATACGTATCAAATTTGTTGTTCTTAGACACATCGTAGCCGATATACAGCAGATGAAGGTCTTTGCCGTCCGGGACCAGCAGCGCCCAACCCAATACTGAATCTCCACACCTCATTTTGATATAATGATGTTTGACGGGAAACAACCTGAAAAATTCCTTCAATAATGGATCGCTGTCATCCTTTGCGGCCTTATGGACAGCCATAAAGAGTTTGTAATCTTCATCGGTAAACTCATTTCCGGTATGTTGGATGAATTTTGTGTCCTTTCCCTTTTTCAGCGAAGCTGCGATCTGTTTGCGGTAATCTGACCTCATTGATGCCAGATATTGGCCGAAATCATCCCATCTGACCCGTATGTCAACCGTTAATAAAAATCGTTTCCAACTCCAACCTGTGATGTCCCCGCCCCGCTGTTTCAATCCCACTATCCATTGAAAACCCTTATATCTCCCATCATCAAATGCCTGGGCTGCCACCGAAAGATTCTCTTCTGGGGCAAATCCTGCCTGGCTGCCGTAGATCATGGGAATGCCGCAAACGGTTACCGGCAAGCTCAAGAACAACGGCCCTATGCGAAAAGGCAGCCTCGTTGAGTACAGCGTTCCGGCGGTCCCAGTCCCGGAATGTGAATGATGATAGAAATACCTTTGGCATACCGGGTTGGTCTGCTCCAAGTGAGCCAGATATCCTCTGGAATTGAACAAACTACTGCCCGTGAACAGACTGTCCCAGTCAGCCGGAAGTGATCCTGCCGCCGTGAAATAGGCCGTTCTATCCAACGCCCAATCTCTTAAGAATGGTTTATTGACAGGACACATGATGATCTGATTTTTTATCTGAACTCTGCTTTATCATTCAGTCACTTTGACCACAACGGTGATGTTGTATAGCGTTCAGGGCTTTTAATAAGCGGTCCGTCTGGTAACGGTGGACGTCCTAGCTCCGGCCAGTCTCCTGTTTATTAGCGCCCACAGGACCTTAACCCATGAGCCCGGTCCCATCTTTCCTATCCCCAGATCCCCGAACGAAGTAATCCATCCCGCCAGCAAATGATCGTATTCATGGCGGGTGTGCTCTTTAAAATGTTTTATCAGCCTGCCGTAATTAAGATAGGCCGGCACCATCCCCAGAAAATATTTTTCATCATCCCTTTCCGCGGTTATCATCTCAGGCAGTTCACCGCCGTCGAACAGGTCAAAGGGCAGGGTCTGTACCAGCTCATCCATATATTCAAGCATCCCTATGTTTTTCTTCTTTGCCGCCAAGCGGATGACAGATTTGAACTTGGAGTTTGCCTGGATGAGGCAGGTGTAATTGGCGTATTTTATGGCCTGTTTCACATCCTCCGGAAGAAATGTGTTGCAAGCCTCCACCGTACGGACGACATCATCCCTGAGTTTGAACCCGTATCTCTCTCTGTTCCGGAAGAATTCCGAACCCGGCAGCAGGATCAAGGGGTTGAACTTTATCAGATGCACCTTGTCCAGGCTCAGGGCGAATTCGATGCTCCGTTTGCAGCCCTCCAAAGTATCGCCGGGCAGGGGGTAAATGATATCCACCAGCAGCTGAGCCTTCCTAAGTTTCCCGGAAATCCTTTGAAAACGTTCCCGGAAAAGTATCGGATCAAAGCTTCGCCCGGCTTTCTCATTGGGCTCTGGATCCACCGCCTGAATGCCAAAACTGAAGTCTTGATTGGGAAGCTGCGCCATCAGGTCAATCAGCTCGTCATCGACATGTTCAAGATTGAGTTCAAAGTAGAATTTCTTCTTCGGGGATAGCTTGATTATATGCGCCAGTACGGTCTTTGCCCTTTCCTTATTGAAGAAAAGGCTGGCATCGGCCAGGTATATGTTTTTTATCCCCGGCTGCCGGCAGATAGTTTCGAAATCTCCAAGAATGCGTCCCATGTCATAGTATCTCATTTTCTTGTCAATGGCCCAGGCGCAGTATCCGCATCTGTAGGGGCAGCCCCTAGAGGTTTCAATGCAGATATTCTCCGCCCTGGGGTGATCCCGAACTATCTGACCGTGAACCGGAGGGATCTTGTTTAGGTCTATCATCTCGATGCTCGGAGCAACCTGAGAACTTCTGGTGGTGGTTCCCGGTATGTTTTCTATCTTCTTCAGCCCGGCGAAATATTCCAAAAGTTCTTTAAATGCTTTCTCCCCTTCCCCGGTCACCACTATGTCGATCTTCCGGTTGCCAGCCAACAGATCTTTCTCCACGCCGGTAACCTGCGGTCCTCCAACAATAACAATACAATCCAATTGCTTGATCACATCCAGTGTTTTTCGGATGTTGTAAACATATAGCGAAAACCCTACCGCGTCCGGATCCTCGCTTTTGATCTTACGTACGATTTTTCCTACTGAATCCTGACGGCCGAATTGACTGGTGGCAATGTCAAAACTCTTTGAGACCTCAAACTGCCCGGCATAAGCCTTCAAGACATAAGGTGCCAGGCCGACCCAGTCACCCCCATAGAGCCCGTCGTATATGTTGACCAGCATTATTTTTTTTGTCGGCATGGCTGATTTTGCTTATTGTTTGGCGCCCATTTTTCTGTTTCACCAGTCTTTAATGGATGCTACTTTATTTTTTAACTGCGCTGGCATTCAGGACGAATGAGTTCAGCAGGTGGGGAAAAAACGGGAACCTGCCCTGGAAGCGTAATTTGATGCTGCCAAAACCCAGATCTGTAAGAGATTTTCTAATTGCTCTAACCGTGTATCTCTTCATAATAATTTCCGGATCATCGACCGGTCTGGGGCAAAGTGTCTGCTGACTTTTGATCAGCTTAAGGGGAAAAGAATCCGTTGACGGGAATCCGTCGCAGTTCCGCAGACAATAAAGCGGATAAAAAGGCAGTTCCCAAAGACCTTGCTGAACAAGTGTGGTAATAAGTATCCTTCCGTCCGGTTTTAACACCCTGTGGAGCTCCCTCACCAATTTTACGGGATATTCCGCGCTCAACAAAATGCCCATTCCCAAAACCAGGTCAAAGGTCCCGCTTTTCAAGGGAAGGTGGTTGGCGTCGGCTTGGCTCAATTTTTGAGCCTGGGCCGGATTCCTTTCTTTTGCCAGTAACAGTGTATTCAAGGAATAATCAATTCCCACGACCTCATGCCCCATATCCGAGAGCAGCTGATAATAGTAACCAGGCCCGCACCCAATATCGGCTATCTTTATTTTTTGGTGGAATAGTTCTTTTGCCTGCTTAAAAATGAATTTTTGTTGGGCAAATATCGTTTCCGGGTCCCACCAACAAGATTTTTGCCAGTCCGGTATATTTTTCAAAGCCAGATAATCGTACCGGCGTTTCCATAGGTCTTCCATTCTTTCCAAACTATCACCTAATATAGATTTGTTTCAATTACATTTGAAAGGACTACAAGGGAAACTGAAAACACTGTTTTTATTTTCCCATATATGCGGCGCAGCTTATATCTTGTAATATTGGCCAAATGCATTGCCTCAGGTTTGCAATCTGTTGGATATAGTATTTTTGCAGTGTTGTCCTTGTTGAGTAATTGCTTGATAAATTGATTACGCCAGGGCATGACTTTTCCCTTTATCCACTCATCAAAATAAACCCAGAAATACCCGGGCCTGGCAATAATCTGAACATCAGGGGTCTCTCCCGTGGCCAACTTCACCGCCATTTCCGCCATGCCGGCGCCGGCCATCTGGGAAACCCTTTGACCCAAACCATAGCGGGGATTGAATTCGATGAAATCAAATTCTCCGGTATCCCAGTTGCGCATGAATTCTATGTCGCAGATGCCGCTGTAGCCGGTATCGGCCAGCATTTTGCACCCAGCCTCATAAAGCTCCTGGTGGTAGATAGTGCGGACGATCACTCCGCTTCCATAAGGCCAGGGGTCAGTTTTAACCTTTTGCATCATGCATACTGCATAAGGTTTCCCGTCTTTAACGGCAGCCCCGAATAAGAACTGATTAAAGTCCACCCCCGGCACCATTTCCTGGATCAAAGGAGAGAACCCGGCTTCCTTTATTTTTTGGCAGGCTTCGTTCAATTCGGCTTGGTTACGGGCTATCAGCACCTTGGAACCGAGTTTATCCCTGAATGAGATCGTCTTCGGGCTATAACGGGGTTTTACCACCAGCGGGTATTTTAACTTTCTGGTGGGGGTTTCATCCTTGTCCAATATCGCCGAATTTGGGGCCGAGACATCTGCCGTCGCCGACATCTGCATCTGGTTCCATTTATCAAAATAACTTTCCAGTATCTCAGTGTCGCAAAAAAGAGTTTTGAATTCGGAAGCGAGCTCTTTATGGTATTCGGAGATCCACTTGCGGCATTTTTCATTCACACCTAACAGAACTTTAAGGCCCGGTTCGCTTTTGGCTAATCTTAATAATTCCTCCAGCAGACCAGCGGGATCGACATCGGGCAAGGGCATGGATATCCCCCGGGCTTTCCTGGTATGCAGGGCGATGTCATTTTTCCCATGGCCGATGACCGTAACTGTATAACCTGCTTCATAAAGCTCTCGGGACATTTCCAAACCCAGAAAATCCCCTCCCAAGATAAAAACAGATGGTTTGATTTTGTTCAAAATGCCGCCTATTCGTCAATTGTTGCTATTTTCGGCCGGGCAAACGAAAACTCAGTTTCCATCGGTACAAAATAAGCCCCGGCGCCTTCGATCACCAATATATCCCCCATTTCCAGCTCCGGCAGCCGAACCCCGGCAAACAGCCGGTCCCATGGCATGCAGGTGGGGCCCACAATGTCATAAGTTCTTTCAGCCCCGCTGCTCTTTCCCAAAACAGACACTTTCCTGGTTTCGCCCACTAGTGGCCCGGCAGCGCCCACCCTGCCGCCATCAACAATGGCATATTGCTTCCAGCCTGACCTTCGCAGACCTACTACCCTGACCGCCAGAATCTGAGCATCCCCAGTTATCAAACGGCCCGGCTCGGTCCACATTTCAAGGCTCTCCAAACCGTACTTCGTTCTGGCCTGTTTGAAATATCCCGCTGCCTCCGACAGTATTGCAAATCCGTCATCCGGCCCTGCCACCGGGGCCGGCCACGGCCTATCCCAAAGCCTCAGCCAGCCCTGCTCCCACAGGGTCAGCAGCCGCATGTCCTTGCCGGGAAAGCCGCCGCCGATGTCCAGGGCCCTTATGTCAGCTCCCAGTTTGAGTTTGATGGCTTTTATGAATTCCAGGGCTTCGTCAATCGCCCGGCGATATGTTTCATAATCACTGCTGCCCAGATGGAAATGGATCGTTTTAATGTCCATCTTTTTATTGACTGTGATCCTTTCGACCATGGCATAAGCAGAGCCGTCCCTGATCACATGCCCGAACTGCCCCTGCCAGCCTACCGAGGGACGGACCCTCAGGCCTACGGCAATCTTTTCTTTGGCGGTTTTCGCCAGATCTTCGAGAGTGTCAAGCTCCTGCGGGGCGTCAATGTTTATGCACTTGATCTTCATTTCCACCGCAGATTTTAAGGCCTGGGGAGATTTGTATATCCCATTGAACACTATCCTGTCGGGCTTTACTCCCAGATCGAGCGCCAGGTTCAGCTCCCGCTCCGATATCACTTCGGCCCCGGCCCCGTTCTGATGCAATACCTTCAGAACCTCCGGCACCGGATTTGTCTTGTAGGAATAGAATATATTGCCCTGCCATCCGTAAGGAGAAAGCGCCTCCGCCGCTCGCTTCAGGTTTTCCGCCGCCTTGGCTCCAAAGGCGATCTGCAGGGGTGTGCCGTGCTCCCGGATCAGATCAAGGATCTTCTGGCTGTATTTTATTTGAGTTTCCATATCTTACCGAGATTATTTTTTAATATTTGTTCCATTAGAATAGTAAACAGGTTATTAATCGGTGCCAACCCCGGGATGTCGCATTAAATACTATCAGTGAGCATCGCAGTTGACGGCGGTTAAAAGCTTGTCTGCATGTTTGAGGGCTGGCCAAAGCCCGAGTTCAGACAAGCCCGCCGTCAGCGAGAAGCGCAGCGCCCGGATAGTATTTTGCGACGAGTTTTTTCTTTTTGGTTCTTTTTCTTAGTTGGCGGTACAAAAAAGAAACGCCGTACTGAGATGGGGGCTATGCTTTACAGACGAAGTAAAGAACATACTGGTCATTTATTTGTTTTGCTTTTCAGTGAAGGCCTTAAGGAAAATGCTTTGTTCAATTCAATTTCCGCTTCCTGCCTCCGGTCCTGTTTTTGATATAACCGTCCCAGATTATAATGGGCCTCGGCGCTTCCCGGGTTGACCCCTATCGCCCTCAGATATGTTCTTTCCGCTTCCGGCAGATTGCCCTGCTGTTGGTAAACCGAGGCCAGGTTCACCAATACGCCGGGATCATCGCCTTTGATCTCCAGAGCTTTCCGGTAATAGCACAAAGCCTGGCCCAGGTCGCCTCTTTGGTGGTAGATCGTTCCGGTCCCGGCCAAAGCCCCTTCGTTCCTGGGATCATTCTCTAGTTCTTGTTGATAGTGATACAGCGCACTATCCTCCTGGCCTTTTTGCTGGTAGGCCACGCCCAGATTATAATTGGCCCCGGGGAGATCGGGTCTGACCGCCAGCACTTCCTGTAAAACCTGCCCGGCGCTCTCCGGCCGGCCGTTTTTCAGGTAGAGGATGCCCAGGTTTAAACCGGCTTTGACAAATTTTGGGGATATTTGCCGGGCTTTCAGGTATTCCTTCTCGGCCGCCTGAGGATTGTTTCTTTGGGAATATACCAGGCCCAGCGCATTATGGGCCAGCGCCGAGTTTGGTGATTTTTTTACTGCCCTGGTCCAGCAGCTTAGGTCGTCTTTAAAGCTTCGGCTATAGGCAAAAGATAATGCTCCCAGCAACAATGCCAGAAAGAAACATCCTATCTCTCTTTTTTTGCCCCCGGCAGGCAGGTCTAATATTTTCAGTTCCAGCAATAAGATCAGAAAGCCTATCAGCGGCAGGTAAAGCCTGTGGTCCAGAAAGGCGTTGGTGTCTCCGGCCAAAAACAGGCCCGGCAGAAGAAACAAACCGAACCAGATTACCCCGAAGGTGAAAGTTCGTTTGTTCCTTATTCCCCCGATAACAGCTGCTGCAATCAGGGCCGCCAGAGATATCAGACCGTAAACAAGATTAATGTCTTTGAGGTCCCGCACCAGCGTCAGATCGAACGGCAAACCTATCCTTCCGAACACGGAAACCAGCGTGATAAGAACTTCCCTTGGGAGTAAGAAAGACAATGGGGCCGGATCATACATCGCCATGGCCGACGACCTGGCCAGGTACCATAATAAAATTGCTGCCAGCCAGGTTAAAACCGATAGTATCACTTTCCTGGATTTTTCAACTCCGTTGTCCGTCAATAAGAATATAGCTCCCAAAGCTGCCCCCGGGAAAGCCAGGGCCGTTTCCTTGGTAAACAGTGCAGCCAAGAAACAAACTCCCTGAGCGGCCAGATTTATGATCCTTTTAGTTTCAAGGAACCGCAGGTGAAACATCATCGCTGCCAAAACCCAGACAGCCAGCATGGAATCGTTGCGGCCAGGCAACCAGGATACAGCGCTGGCCAGTACCGGGTGAACAGCCAAGATCATGGCTGCGGCAAAAGCAGCTGGGCGAATGTACTTAAGTATGACAAACAGGCCAAAGGCCAGCCAAACTGCCGCAATATGAAATAGCAGGTTGTTTAAATGGTATATCCAGTGCTTGTTACCGGCAAGGAATGAGTCAAACAAAATGGAAACCGCCAGCAGCGGCCGGTAAAAGAACAGCCCGGGGCCGGATCCAAAGGCGCTTTCGCTGAAGGCCGCCTTTATGCGCCCGAGGTCAAGTGCCTGCCCCGCCTGCCGGGAGACCAGGCTGACATCATCGTACCCGACAAAGCCAAACCTTATGGTCTGCCCATAGACCAACGCCACTGCCAGCAGCAGCCAGATATAGGGCTTGAGACCGTCAAGAAAAATACTTAAATAACTGCCAGCCGGGACAACACTGATTTTTTCTGTCTTTTGGCTGCGGTGCTTGTTTTTTTTCATGAAAGATTGCTTGTCTGTCAGGTTTTAAGCTGCTTCTTTTTGGCTGCCGGGAACAGGATGTTGTTGAGGATCAGCCGGTAGCCCGGAGAATTGCGGAAAAGCCTCAGGTCGGTTGCCGGGTCGCCCACCATGTGCTGATAGTCCTCGGGATCATGCCCGCCGTAGTAAGCAAAGCTCCCCTGGCCGTAGATCCCATGCAGGTATTTTACCTCTTCGCTGCCGGCTACTTCGGCCAGGATCACGATCCCCGGCTTGATCTTTGACCTTCTGAAACCCGTGTCCTGTCCCATGAATTCCCGCACCAGCGCCACGTGGCTCTGCACCAGCATGCAGGATATGGGGTCGTACTTGGCCGAAAAATCGAACAGGGTAAAGTAGGTTTGGGCTCCGCGGGCCGCCGCCTCCTGGGTGACGTCGAGGTCCGAATGCTCGTAAACATAGGGGTTAACCATCAGCGAAAAGTCCCGGAAGGCCAGGGTTTGGCTGAAATCCAGCCGGGAAGAATAGCCGGGATCGACCGGGTCCCCGTCAAATTCCCGGGGCACGATGTCGGTGGCGGCCGCCGCCAGGGCGATGTCCAGGGTGGCCGGGGCCGAGCACATGGCGAACAGGAATCCCCCCTGGAACAGGTACTTTCTGAGTTCCTGTCCCACCGCCAGTTTCAACTTGCTGACCTTCTTATATCCCAGTTTTTGGGCCGTCCTGGTATTGACCTTTACATCATTCCGGTACCAGTCTGTATTCTGATAGTTCAGGTAGAACTTGCCGTACTGCCCGGTAAAATCCTCGTGGTGCAGGTGCAGCCAGTCGTATTGCGACAGGGCCCCGGCCAGCACCTCCTCGTCCCACAGAGTGGCATAGGGCACCTCGGCATAATCCAACACCAGGCGCACCGCATCATCCCAGGGATCGTAGGTGGGCGGGACATAGACCGCCAACTTGGGAGCTTTTTCCAGCTCGATCCGTTCCATGTTGGCCGGCTCCATCTGTCCGTATATTGACTGGATATCGCCGTCGGAAACTATGGAGAAGCTTACCCCGCGCAGGTTGCAGAGCTGGCCCACCATCTGATCTTGATCGGTCAGAAATGACCCGCCCCGAAAGTTCAAAAGCCACTGTACCTTGATCCCCTGTTGCAAACAGCGGTAAACCACTCCGTAGGCCTTAAGGTGATCGGACTGGTTGAGGTCCATGGGGATCAAAATTCCACCACTGAAAGCCGGGGAAGCCAAAAGCAGGCAGAAAATAGCGGAAAAAATCAGACCTTTGGTTATCTTTACAAAGCTTGATGGCATAACGTATTAGTTTAAGGCTAAATCGTTGATTTGTCAAGTTTTTTGAGTGTTTTTGGAATAAAAAAAGGCAGCAAACCTGCTGCCTAAAAAATCATTGGACGACCTCTCCGGTCAAAGTGGCCTGGGTGGCCTTTTCTATCTTCACTTTCACCAGTTGGCCGGGATTAAGCTCCCTGCCGGAATTTACTGCCACTGTCTTGTTCCCCCCCGTCCGGCCCATGAACTGGCCTTTGGCCCGTTTGCTTTCTTTCTCTACCAGCACTTCGTGAGTTTCGCCGATGTCGGCCCGGTTGGATTCTATGGTGATCGCCTGTTGGATTTTGATCAACAGGTCCAACCTTCTAAGCTTCTCACCTTCGGATACTTCACCGGGGAGATCCGCCGCCGCCGTCCCCGGGCGCTGGGAGTACTTATAGGTAAAGGCCCCGTCGAATCTGATCCCCTGCACAGCTGCCAGGGTCTCCTGAAACTCGCTTTCGGTCTCGCCGGGAAATCCCGCAATGATGTCCGTGGTCAGTACCAGACCGGGCATGGCCTGCCGGGCTTTGGCGGCAAGTGAGGCAAAATGCCCCATGGTATATCTGCGGTTCATCAGGGCCAGTATCCTATCGCTGCCGGCCTGCAGGGGGAGGTGCAGGTGCTGGCATATCTTGGGCTGTTCCGCCATCACGGCGATGAGCTCATCGCTGAGATCCTTGGGATGCGAGGTGATGAACCTTATCCTTTCGATCCCCTCCACCCGGCAGGCCTGCAGCAGCAGCTGGGAGAAGCTGATATCCTGCCAGCGGTACGAGTTGACGTTCTGCCCCACCAGGGTGACCTCTTTGATCCCCTGCCGAGCCAGCACCCCCATGTCGCTGATCACCACCGGAGCCGGGCGGGAGGATTCTGGCCCCCGCACATAGGGAACGATGCAGTAGCTGCAATGGTTGTTGCAGCCCCGCATCACCGCCAGCTGGGCGGTGACCTGCCCGATGAAATCCGGACCCAGTCCGTTCTCTTGAAAAGGAACTGAGATGTCATCCCGGCATAGCTGGAGGTCTTCCATAAACAACCGGTCCAGGATCGCCGGTAGTTCGGTGTAGCTCTTGGTGCCGATCACCGCATCCAGGTGCTTGAAGCGCTCCAGCAGAGTTTTGCCCTGTTCCTGGGCCACGCAGCCGCAGAAGATGAGCTTGAGCCCCGGCTTTTTCAACTTAAGGCCTTTTAGCTCGCCCACCCGGCCCAGCACCCGCTCTTCGGCGTGCCCCCGCACCGCGCAGCTGTTGATGATCACCGCATCCGCCTGTTCGGAAGACTCAGCCTTGTTCATCCCGGCTCCGCTTAAAAGCGATGAGATGCAGGCCGAATCGTAAACGTTCATCTGGCAGCCGTAGGTCTCTATGTAAAAGGTCTTGGACATTTGTTCAATCACGATTTCCCACTATTAACCACAAAAGGCACATAAATCGTTATAACGTTACTACGTAATAACGTTAAACGTGGCTGATTTGTGTCCTTTGTGCTTTTTGTGGCTAAATATTTTTCAGTCCGCTAACTCCCCGTCCATGCCTTGTTCATTGGCCGTGAGCAGCTTCACCGGCAGCATTTTGTTCCTGAGTTCAGCATCAGACCTGACCGTGACCCGAAAATAGTGCTCCCCCAGACCGGACCACTTCCCGTTATCCTGGACTTCAAACAGGACGGCTGTACTTTGCCCGGACAAGGAACCCCAGTGCTGGTGCTGTTTTTGGGAGAACATCTCCCGCATTCTTTGGGACCGCTCTTTTTTTATCCCTTCGGGGATCTGGCCGGGCATTTCGGCGGCTTTGGTCTGAGGTCTTTTGGAATAGCTGAAGACATGCAGCTGGCTTAAGGGAAGGTCTTTGGCCGCGTTGTAGCTTTGCCCAAACTCCTGCTCGCCTTCCCCGGGAAAGCCCACGATGATGTCGGTTCCGAAAGTCATTTCGGGAACGGTCTTTTTTATTTTATTAAGCAGGGCGGAGAAATATTTCATGGAATAGGGACGGTTCATCAGTTTCAGGATTTTATCGTCGCCGCTCTGCAGGGGAAGATGCAGGTGCCGGGCCACTTTGGGAAGTTCCTCTATGGTCTCAATCAGATCATCGCCTGCATCGTCTGGTTCCAGCGAGCTTAAGCGGATCCT
>JACRJI010000016.1:300000-377277 GCA_016235665.1 candidate division TA06 bacterium
GCTTTCGTCCCTGTTGTTTTCACTGGATTCAAGGAAGCCGTTTTGCAGGGTATTCAGCTCCCGGCCCAGCTGGTCGCTTCCGGCCAAAACAGTTTCCAGCAGAACGGAGACCTCCCCTATCCGTTGGCGGCTCCGCTCTTCATCGGCGGCAAGCCCGGCCTGCAGCCGTTCCGAATCCAACAGCATCTTCTGATGTTTATCTGTTTCTCTATCCACTTCTTCTGACCGCTTGGCCAGGTCGGCCGATTTGGCCCGCAGGGACTGGATATGAGAGGTCTTGGTCTGCATATCCTGACGGGAGGCGGAGATCTCAATTTCCAGTTGCTCTATCCGCTGGTTTCTTTCCAGCAGCCCAAACTGGCCTTGGGGCATGCTGCCTGCATACAACGCCCCGGTCCGGTCCAGTTTTTCACCCTCCAGGTTCACCAGGGTCAATCCGGGATTTTCCTGGCCTAACGTGAAAATATCCCCTCCGTTATCCACCACGGCTGTTTTATCCAACAACTTGGCGATCAAAGGAAGATATTGGGGCGCACATTTTATGTATTCAGCGGCCCAGCCACTTGTACCCGATATCTTTACCGGCCTGGGCTCTGTTACCGCCCCAAAGGAAGAAGCCGCGATCAGGGTGGCCTTGCCGGCCTTGTCGTCCTTTAACATTTGCCCGGCCCGTTTCATGGCCTGGAGATCGGGAACCACCAGCCACTGCAGTTTTTCGCCCAGGGCGGCCTCAATGGCCTGCTGATAGCCCGGCTCAACCTGTATCAATTCCGCCAGGGGATATATCTCTGAACCCAGTTCGTTCTTTTGCGACAGCAGGTGCTGGACCCCCTGACCGTATCCCTCGTAGCGTTTATTCAGCCCGGACAAAAGCTCTTGTTCTTTTTCCAGACCAGAAAGATAGGAGCCGTTCTGGGCCAGCTGATTGTTTAAAAGCAGCAGTTCGTCCTGGGCCTCTTTGGACTTAAGCCTCAGGCGGCTCCGTTCTTCAGCCAGCACTTCCAGGGCCTTGCGCTCCACCGCCACCTGTTCTATCAGCCCCGAAAGTTTTTGAGCCCGCTGCTCGATCTCCTGATGCAGGGCTTTCTGTTCATCAGAAAGCTTGGCCGACTCCCTGGTGGCGCTTTCCTGGCGGCTAAGCAATATTGCGATCTGCTCCTTGCCCTCGGATTCCTTTTTAAGGGCCTCCATCAGCTCGTGGCGGGCCTCGCCCAGGGCCAGCTTGGCCGAGGTCAGGCTGGACTCCAGCCGCAGCAGTTCGGCTTCTCGATTCTTGGCTTGTTCGGTCATGGAAGCCAGAGAGACTGAGGTCTGCTCCTGGGCGCTTTGATGTTCCTTGGAACGGGCTTCCAGCCCATTGATGGCCGTCAGCAGGGACTTGATCTCACCCTCCCGGCGCTGCATGGCCTGTTCCAGCCCGGACCGCCTTTCCCGGATCACCGCCAGCCGGTTCTCGATTTTCTGTATCTCTTCCGAGACCAGCCCGATCCGGTTCTGGACTTCGGTGATCTGTTCTTCATTCTGCTCCAGGCATTCCCGGGCCCGGCCGATGGAATTCTCCTGTTCATCAAGCTGCTGCTGCATCTCGCCCCGCCGTTCCTGCAATACCTTGATCTGGGCGGTCATTTTTTCCTGTTCCCGGCTCAGCCGCAAGTGGTCCCAGGCCGCCAGCTTCAGGTCCAGTTCCTTCAGGTCCTGCAGGAAGCGGTCGTAGACCTTGGCCTTGCTGGACTGGCTCTTTAGCGACCGCAGTTTTTTCTCCACTTCCTCCACGATATCCTGAAGGCGCAGCAGGTCCTCGTTGGTGGATTCCAGCCGGCGCTCGGCCGTCTTTTTCTGCTGGCGGTACTTGGCCACCCCGGCCGCCTCTTCGAACAGGCTGCGGCGGGTGGTGCGGTCCTCCGACAGGATGGTCTCGATCATCCTGGGCTCTATCATCGAGTAGCTGTCGGCCCCCAGCCCGGTGTTCAAAAACAGGTCGGTGATATCCTTCAGCCGGCAGGTGCGGTTGTTCATCAGATATTCGCTTTCGCCGGAGCGGAACAGCCGCCTGGTTATCGAGACCTCGTTGTACTCCACCGCAAGCCGCCCGTCCTCGTTGGAAAAGATCAGGCTGACCTCGGCCATGGAGAGCGGCTTCTCGCCCTTGGTGCCGTTAAAGATGACGTCCTCCATCTTCTCCGAGCGCAGGGTCTTGGTGCTTTGCTCGCCCAGGCACCAGCGGATGGCGTCCACCACATTGGTCTTGCCGCAGCCGTTGGGCCCCACGATGGCGGTGACCCCTGATCCCGCTTCTATCGTGATCTTTTGGGGAAAGGATTTGAATCCGAATATTTCCAGCCGTGAAAGGTACATTTTATTGCTCAGTAGTTTATTGAACTGGGCCGTTGGATATAATTTATTTTCATAACATATGATTTTACCAAATATTAGGCAATAGCGTCAACATAAAAAACCTCTACATATGAGGCATCAAATAACATTTGGTATAGCAATAAACCATTAAGGTCTTGACCAGTACTGGTCAAGACCTTAATTTTCAACAACGATGATATCCCTTTTTAAAAATTATTAAGTCCTTCCACATCCCCAGCAAAAGGATCGTTTGCCGTCTGATATGCATAGCGCAATACGACCTTCTTAGTGGCAATACCGTTTGGAACAGTAACAACGTCATATAAACTATCTACTGCGATTTTTGCATAATAATTTGTAAATGATGACGTTGTTGGATTCCAACGGCTGGTTAGTATTTGATAAGCATTGCCAACGGTTAAAACGACTGAACGGGAATCGCCTGATATACTGGGAGTTGAGGTTCTCCAACCGCCGGGGAGATCTTGGATTACTGTGGTGCGACCATTAAAAGCCCAGATCCACTTATCGTACAATAAAATCCCTTCGAATTTTGGACTAATCATTTGGACTTGGGTCCCTCCCGCAGCTAATTGAGCTATAATATCCACCGAACTGGCTGTGGTCTGGTCACTTAACAATCCCACACCCGTATGGCGGTTAACTATTGTAGTATCCTTAGCGGGAGCCACGGACCAACCTATCCTAATAAAACTGGGAGGGTTATAGGCTAATCCAAAGTTACCATAAGAGTTAACAGTCAAGCTTACAGGAGTTGCTGTGCTGTCCTCGACTGAATCAATGTATGCACGGTTTAAAGTTTTATACTTGCTAGCTAAACCCGTGTTAACATCAAACCCCATCATGCAATAAGTTGAATCTCCCGTCACATACGCATACAGAGTCATAATCCCTTCTGGCCTTGGGGAGCTCATAACTGTCTGGCTGTTACCCGAAAGCGCTCCATCAACCATTGAACGAATTGCTATATAATATATGGTACCTTTCTGTAATATTTCCCCTGATTTTAATCTATCAAAGGTGCAAGAGTCCGTGGCTGTCAATCCACCTGCAATCTGGTAAGCAATCAAACTATCGGTAGGTAAACTGGCAAAACCGTTTGCCCGGGTGGTACAGTAAACATAATAACCTCCGAAACCGGATTGAGATTCTGCGTCAGAGTTTGGTGTCCATTTGACAGTAATTGAATTTACACCTGGATAAGCTACAACGGCTGCCGGAGAATAGTCAGTTTCCATTGTGCTCGTTGCCATATCCCTTTTAGAGCATCCATGCATTACTATTGACAACGCACAGATACATATTAGCATGAGTAGACGCTGATGACCCCGCATGATAACCTCCTCATTAGTTAGGGTTTTATTTTTATTTTATTACTGTCGTTTATCACTTAACAAGAACAAAACGGCCGAACATTGGCGCTTCAGAAGTTATGATCTTATATATATATATACCTCCGGCAACACTTGAAAAGCAATTGCCTTCTGTAATCCATTTAAAACTATAATTGTATATAGCCTCCGTTGAGAGATACTGCCTGTTAACCATATTGGGCATGGCAACTACTTGCCCCAATAGATTAAATACTATTATCTTGGGCTGGCTGTCAGATTTATCCCTCACTACCCAATTTACTTCACCTGAACATGGATTTGGCCATAACTGATGTTTAATAATTTTTCCAGTGATCAAAATGGCCGGAACGCTCCAATGACCTTTATTCCCTATGCCATCTATGGCTCGAATTTGATACTCTGAAACAGGCGTGATTTGCTGGGTTACAGTAAAAAAGGTATCCTCTGTTTGTCCAATAATTGTACTATCTTTTGTGTAAACAGGACTTTTTATGTCATCTATAAAAACCCACCCTGAAGACTCTGTACTCCAGGTCCACCTGATCCAATTCAGACCTATAGGCAACTCCTGATAGTAATAATTCCAAGTTGTATCCAAATAACCGGGATATCTCGCCAATGTATCCCAACCAATCAAGGTATCATTAGAGGCCAGAAGATAACAGTACCCCCGTTGAGCCTTCATCATCCATCCAATCCCGCCGTTGCTGTCAATTTCTACAGGTGCTGATGTTGTAATGACGCCATTGGTTGAATAATATGCGTATTCTGAGAGATACCCGGCATTAAAGCCAGCCCGGGAGAAACCGTTTAAAAATAACTGGCCCGTACCCCCGGTTTCAGCATTGTCAAAAAACGAATTAGTTGTCCCTGTGATTCTTCTGACCTGATAGACATCAATCCGATTTTGATCATAACTGGCATTCCAGCTCAACCTGTAACAATTATCCAAGGCTTTATCAAGCCTAAGGTTCTGAACAATTGGAGCCGACACATCCGGAATACCTATCAAACTGCATAAATATTTATCCCAACTACTCAACCTGGTCCAGTTTAAATGCCAGTATTCCTTTATCCTGCTGTTAAAGCTATAACCAGAGGCTGCGAGCCATACCGACAAACCATTTGACCTTTCATATCCGCCGGAATTATGGAATTCAGCTAAAATGCATTCCAGTAATTTATTTTTTAATATTATTGCTTGCCCCGAAAGTGTACCCCCGATATGATTCGAGAAAAAGCTTAACGCATCAAAAAGGTCATAACTATCAAACGGAGAAAATCTTTGAACCGAATCTGTCATGGATTGAACATCAACCAATCCGGTATTGCTGGAAATCGAAGCCTGGTTCACAAATTCACTGCATTCCCCGGTCCATGCCGTCAGCTTTTCAATATCAACCGCCGAAAATGTCACCCCGGGGTCTGATAAGTATTCTGTGCGGCAGGAATTGACAACCTTAACAGATAATTCTTCAGGGGAAAGGCCTGCGATTTCTTTAAAAGCAAGATCATATGGTATGCCATTTAGCGGAAACATGGCCTGGGAGCCAACTACAAACCGGCTAAGATCTTTATACTCCATCAAGACCTCAACCATCTGCATGCCGCAGGCATCCATAGCTATCAAATCAAATGGCTTTCCCAGTTTTGCTACAATTCCGCCGACAGCCTTTTTTAGCTCACCCTGGGAAACAGACAGGTAATCTAAATATAGTTCATCATATCCGATATACTTTTCGTCTTTGCTCCAACCGTCACCGTGATCCCATAAAACCAACATGTTGTATTTTGACGGGTATCTGTCTGCCGTCCAGACACCAAAATTGATCAATGCCTCGGGGGTGCCGCTGTTTACATCTCCCAAATAAGCCAATAAATGCAAACCTTTGCTGTCAACTTTATATCGTTTTGCACCCTGGTCTGAATCTATCTGAACAATGAAGTTAACTCCAAACATGTCCTGATTCTTTTGTAGTTCTTCAAGATCCTCCAATGCATAACGATAAAGGGTATTATGGGACATGAAGTACAGCATCACGGTCCATTGTTGGGCGTAAGCTGTAATTTCAAAGAGCAAAAAAGTCAATATTACAATAAATAATCGCTTCATAAGCTACCTAACAAATACCGCGCTGGTCTGTAAAACAAACCTTCTGATAACTATACAACCAACCAAAAGAAAACTGCTTAATAAATGGACCCGTCTACGCCAATATTTTTGGCTAGAATGCCAAGGCAAGAGCTATGCGATGCGCCGCTTCCAATGAACCGTAATCGGCATATGCATAGTCTATCTTGGTTTTGACCATACCAAACCCATAATGAACGCCAAAACCAAAGGTCGGACTGTAAGCATTGTTATCATCCCTGGCATCAATATCAATTCTCAAACCGCTACGGACAAAAAACATCTTATTAAAGGAGTATTCTGCTCCGATGTTTTGCTTTTCGCTCCCGTCATTGGGGTGGACATAATCCAATGCCGCGGTTAATTTATGGCTTGCTCCGTCAATAAGGTCATATGCACTACCCAATCTGTAGGTCAGCGGCAATGATGATGCGTGGGCCAAATAAGCCACCCTTTGAACGGAGGTTTCAGTAACCGGCAGGTTATTATATACAGCATCTGTTTCCAAATGGCCGCCTCTAAATGTTATATCACTGCCGAAATTGGTCATCACGGCAGCCAGACGTAAGCTTCTAAAACCGGTTTGGGCGCTTACCCCTAGATCCATGGCCATCGCTGTGGCTTTGATATCCCAGATCGTTTGCTGAATATATTTGCCTACGATTCCAAAAGCCACTTTATCAGTAAGGTTTCTGCCGTAACCCACCGAAAATTGCCAGTCGTAGCAGCTAAAATACTCCCCGGTGCCGTCAGGATTTTCGGTATTGGTGATTTCCATTTCCCCCATATTTAGGACCGTGATGTCAAAACCAATATTGCCAGCACCACCCATCGGTACGCAATAGCTGATAAACTCATGCTTCGTCTCTGCCAGCCAGTTGTTGTGAGTGAAAGAAATCTCCTGTTGTTTTACCTTGGCTAAAGCAGCAGGGTTCCAATAAATGGACGTAGCGTCATCCACTACAGCTGAGAAAGCCTCGGCCATTCCCACAGCCCGGGCGCCAGCTGCAATTTTAAGAAATTGGGCACCCGCCATACCCACTTTGGAAAAAGTGACAGCATGAGCCACCCCAGCCAGAAGCAGGATGACCAGCGCTGCTGCAATTTTTTTCTTTATGAACATTTTCCTCAATCCTTCCAAATGTATCGCGTTTTTTGTTTTTCGTTCCAGATTCTTTAGTGCCGCCGGAGTTTTGCAGGTCCGGCGACACTTAAAATTGCCTGATATTATTTTACTTGATGACAGCAAACTTGCCAATATGGGTCCCAATTCCTGGAGCGCTTACGTGATAAATATAAACTCCGCTGGCAATATTCTGGTTATTCATTGTCAACATAGGATCCCACCAAGCCGTACCGCCCTGGGTTGTCTGGCTGTCGTTCTCGTGTTCAAGTACTTTTATCAAGTTTCCGGCGATGGTGAATATTTTTATAGTGCATTTGGCCGGCAGGTTTATAAATTGTAATTTTGAACGTTCATTGGAGGTTTCCCAGGTGTTTCGGACCAGGTAGGGATTGGGCACCACCTTAACCCGGGCCCAATCAACCACTGTAGTCCAGGAGGCTTCTTTCACGGATATCACTTGATACTCGCCTTCGGTGGGAACCGTAACGCCAAACGGATAGATCCTCCAAATTTCACCTTCAACCGGATGGGTGGCCCAGGTCATGTTCAAACCTACTCCGGTCTTGTTTGGGTTATTGAAATAAAGCCGGATCCCGCAAACGTTCATCCATTTGCGTGCAAAGCTTGAAGCCGAACTCATAATGGTTCGTCCCGTACCGGCCGTAGTGGCTCCAAAATTCCAACCGCTGGTAGTTATGGCGCCGAGGCTTAAAGTGTCGGATTGAATCAAAGTGTTGTTCGTTTCATCCCAAACTTCGCAGCTTAATGTATCGTTGCTCACTAGAGTATCTCCGCCGCCTTTAATAACATGCCAGATGATCTTTAGCACCGATCCCCTAAAGGCCCATCTCCAGTCATTAGAAACATAACACCAAGTTGTATCTGTTCCGCGATACCATGGCTCAACCTTATAAATTCCGAACGAGGACGGGGTTACATTGGCAATCTGGTTCTTTACCGTTATATAATTGCCGGATGGTGAATACAAAAAGGCCGGCTTTACCCATCCCACCACGGTGGAGTCGTAAGTTAAACTTACAGTGGTTAAAGGAATGATGATTGAATCGTTGGCATCCAGAACTTTATATGATATCTGCGGGATATACCAGCCATTGCTTCCCTTAGCCCCGCGGGTAACCGGCCCAAAAACCTGTTTGTATGAAGCTGTTTTTACCAGTTTGGGAACGTCAAGCGAGGGGGTGACAAACAGGCTTTTACCGTATGATAATCCGCTGTTGGCTGTGACCATCCAAGAAGAAGGCACATAATCGCCAGGGTCGGTGCGCGGTATCACAGACCTTACATTGCCGCTTATGGCTGTCTCAAAATATTGTCCTGTTTTGTTTACGATAGAAGTAATATTTGTGGCGGAATCGGTGGTTTTAACGGAATTGAAATTTATTCCGTAAGCGGTCACCGAGTAATAGTATGTGTTACCGTTTATTAAATTTTCGTCATTATAGGAATAACTTAATCCGGCATTGTCGGCGTTGGTCGCAAAGACAGAATCGAGGCCTTGGTCGCTGACAAAAAGACCTGTAGTTCCGCTGGGGATGTAAGCGGGATTAAACTGGTAGTAATTGGTCAACCCTGTGAACAGGGTGTCAGGCCCCATTATCTCCAGCCCTCTTTTTGTGACTTTGAACCTGTTGGCAATATCCCACTGTGACATCAATTGCCAAGCAGAACCATCAAGGCTTTTATACAGTTTGATGCCCTCAAAGCTGTATTTACGATAGTTGGGATCAAACTTGCTGACATCTAATGTGTCTTTTGTCACTACCCTGTAATAATATTTAAGCCCGGCATCGTAATTCATTAAGCTGCTATCAGGGTTTGTTAAACTGCTGTCAGGCAGGTCCCACGAACTTTTATCCCAGCTGATCAAGGCCTTGCGATTGCCCGCTATCACAGTCAGTCCAGGGGCTTTGGGTGGTCCCGGCAATAGCCATCCCAGATCGTAAATAGCCTTGGCGGTTTTGGCTTTTTGCCTGAGTTCTTTGATTGCCAAGGTATCATCAACACCTAGATTGCTGTAATCAAATTTGGCACAAATCAGCGCCACAATGGTTCTGGCCGATGTTCCGGGATATAGATCTATGGGTCCCGTGGATTCCATAAACCGCTGGTCATTTGGGGAAGGTTTACTGTCCAGCCGCTTAAAAATCCCGGTCATATAATCGTATCCTGCCAATTCCTGATATTGCTCGACATCGGTGGGCGGATCTATTGCCCGATTGAACACCTTAAATGCATAGAGCCCAATCTTTTTGAACGATCCATCCGGCAACGTATCCCAAGGTCCGGCGGGGGGCTCAATGTGCCATCCATCGGGTGCGGTAAAGCTTTTATTGGGCACCGGGCTTTCTAAAAACATAAAACCTACGCAGCCTGGTTGTTGGTTCCACCCAGGTTCACTGTTGATGCTATTATACTGATAACCCATGTTAGTGGTGGAATCCCAGTAGCATACGTCATTTTGGTAGGGATCGGCTTCGCCTCCAATGTCGCAGTCTGTGGTCGGGGCCAGATATGCATCGAAAATGGTATCCGGGCCGGTATTTTTTACGTCGAATATGAAGAAGATGATGTCGGTGTTGGAGGGATAATTCCACTGGTAGGTGGTCTGGGTAACCTGGATTTTTAAAGGACGTCCGGTCAGGTGGTTGTTGACATTATAATCATTATACTGACACCAGGTATCCTCAACTGAATTTACCACGCTATTCCCGTCTTTAGCGGCCCAGCCTGGCTCCAGGGACGAATATAGCTTAGCAGCAGACGAGGTGGGGCTTGCAGGCACCCCTGCTACCACACCGCCCGGAGTGTATTCATACTTGGAGTTGCTGGGATTATAACCCTGGGTTACCAAAGTATCACGGGTCACCCCAGGTATGATTCTGACGGTCTTGACCTGGCCTCCCACCCATAGCCCCCAGCCAAACACGTAATTCATAAGGGGAGCTATCGGGTCGCCGTTTCCGTCCCGGGCCGGTGCGGGCCAAAAACAAAATGGATTACTTCCGCCTTCTACCTGACATAACTGACCGAAATTGGTTATGCCTGCCATGATGTTGTTTTTATACAGCCCCTTCCAGTTGTATACTTTTCCTGAATTTTGGCCGCTGTTTTCAACCGAGGGCCGGGCATAAGCACTGCCCGCAACCAAGGCAAATACTGCAATAAGCAGCAGGCTTAGGCACAGGGCACGATTTAATAGGGTTTTCATATTTGCCGTTAACCTCCTAAAAGTATTTTGTTGCAACGTTGCCTTTAATCGTTAAAAGTTTACGCTGACGAAGAGCCTCAGTTCACGCCCAACTCCATAGGGGAATCCGTTAGCGCCATGCTTGGAAAGTTCCTCGTTGGATTTAAGCGCGGCGTAATAATGTTCCTCGGCCGAAACATAGTCGTCGTGGTTCAAGTCAGCCCGGTAATTATAGTACGGATTTGGGCTGCGGGGATCATTGTCTAGGTACCGTGTAATGGGCTGTCTATATTGTTCTAAAAGGCCTCCCGCTAAGGCACCGTTATCAATCGGGTCGCCGGTATTGGAATAGACGGTATTTACATTTTTGTTGTTGAATAAATTCTCGATTTCCGCCACCAGATTATAATTCAGGCGCCAGATGGAAAAAGACCGGCTCAACCGCAGATTGGTGCTAGTAGTCCAAGGCATACGTGAACTGTTGGTGATTTCAAGCTTTTTTCCCTTGGAAGTGGTCCGGGTGTAGGGCAGGCCGCTGGCCAAAGTTGAAGACAGGTTAACACTGAAATTTTCCAATGGCCTGACACCAAACAACTTGGGTCCGTCGCCTTTTTCGGTATTAAGCGAAATATCGGCCATAAGGTTATGTCTCTGATCGAATTCCAAATAATAATCCTGGACCGGCACCCAATCGGTACCGGAAAAATACTGGTAATTGGACAGCTCGCCTACCCATGAACTGCTGCCCTTGGCCACCGATAGGCCGTAAGAAGCGTTACCCGACAACATTCTTGTGAACTGCATGTTCAGTTGAATCTCTGCTCCCTTGACATTTCCGTATTCGGTATCCTTGTACAGATAATAGTTGCCCGAAGGAAGCACAATGTTTTCCTGACCCAGCAGGTGGTAGATATCCTTGTAATATGAAGTCAGGTTCATCAAGAATGATTGTGAGAATTGATGCTGTAAGCCGATCTCGAAAGCCACCGTCTGTTGAGCGTTCAAGTCTGGATTGCCTAATCTGGTGACAGCCTGCGAAGCAGTATTATTGATGTCGGCATACAGGTACTGCAGATCAGGACTCTGGAAGAAATGTCCGTAGGAAAACCGGAAGGCGGTCTTTTCGGAGATTGGGAAGGAAATTCCTAGGCGGGGAGATATCTTATATTTTGCCTTGGAATCCACAAATTCAATATGGGCCGCATTCGGATCCAACGGATCCATGGGGGTCAATACCTCATAATCAACCGGGCGCTTGGCATGGGCCGACAGCAGGTCCATCCGCACGCCGACATTGACGATCATACCCTTGAATTCCATTTTATCCTGAACATAACCGTTGGCTTGGAACGGATAATAGGTGTAATCGTCAGGAGAGAAAAGATAATAAACGGTTCCGTCTTCTCTGATGTCGCTGCTGGCAGGATAGCTAACGCTGTGGAATTTTATCTTATTGAATTTAGTCTCTGCACCAGCTTTCAACTGATGCAATTTGTTAAGCTGGGTGGTAAAATCGACCTTGCCCAGCGCATATTCCGACTGGCGCTGTGACGGGAACGGAAAGTCTCCTCCCACAAAGAAACCGTTTATGCCGTAGGGATTCAATGTGGGGTCGCTGGTATAATATGTGGCATATCCATCCGTAGTGTCTCCGTTGTATAACGGACTGTTGGGATTGGTGAAAAATTTCCTGGCATAAAACTCTTTGAACTCGTAATCGGAAAACCAACCCTCATACCCTTCTTTGTTGTATTTCCGTACGCCATTGGTGGTCTTGGTCATGAAATAAGCCAAGTTGGCCGTATAAAAAGCATCCTTGCTGAGCATATGGGTTATGGTGGCCTGGAATTGCTGACTTTTCTGCAAAGTTGAACGTTTGTGGGCACTGTTATAATCAAAATCATGATTGACCGACCATCCTTCATTGCGGCCTCTCTGGGTCCGGGAAACAAAACCACCCAGGGTCACCTTAAAGAAGCTTTTGTCCATGGTCAGCTTGGCCTGTCCAGAGTAGAATTCGCGCTGGGTGTTGGGATAAAAATACATTTCCCTGTCATACGCATAGCGGTTGATTTCGCCTGAGACAAAGTACTTGAAGTCTTTGAGCAACGGAACCGGGCCGCCAACATTGGCTTCTATCCCATGATATCCCCGGTTGAGCACATCCTCTTTTGGCAATATACCGTTGGTTGCATACCTGAGCATGCCCTCGTGTTTGCTGCTGCCGCTCTTGGTGACAACGTTGACCACGCCGGACATGGCCTGGCCGTATTCGGCGTTAAAGCCGCCGGTGATGACCATGACCTCTTGAATAGCATTGGTATTAATTTGGGCTCCGCTTCCCCCGACAACCTGATCCTGGGTGGAAAGCCCATCCACAAAATAGGCAATCTCGTTTGAGCGTCCGCCACGGATGTGAGCGCCGCTGGTGGCTCCGGAACTTCCGCCCTCGGAACTGACCACGCCCGACTGTTTTGATACCACATCGGCGTAGCTGCGGACACCGGCCATATTCTCAATTTCCTTGGTGGATACTGTTTTTGTGGTGCTGGTGATGTCGGCCCGGACCTGCATGGCGTCTCTCTGCCCAGTAACCACGGTGCCTTCCATCTCAATGATGGTGGGTTTCAGCCGGAAGTTCACGGTGGTGGTCAGGTCCATGATGGCCTTTAGACCGGTTATCGTCTGCGGTTCGTACCCCATCATGTTGGCTTTGACCGAATAGGTGCCGACAGCGATATTGATGATGGAGTATCTCCCGTCGATATCGGTATTGGCGCCCATGGGAGTACCTAATATTGTGATCATTGCCCCGGGCAATGGTTCTTTTGTCTCAGCGTCTACGACAACGCCGGAAATTTTCCCCGTAGTGCCGCCTAACGCTACGCCGCTGACGATCAATGAAACCATCATCGCCGCCAACAGAACTTTTAAGGATTTCACCTTCATGGTTCCTTTTCCCTCCTTAAATAATATTTGTTTATTTTTCTTTAATTTCAAAGCAACCCGTATCTTATTATAATCTTTTTTGCAATGTGTTATGCATTCCAAAAAAGCAATCGCATTCAATTTCAGTATTTTTTCTGGGGATTGTATGTCCGCTGTTTTTACTGGTTTATGTATGTGGGACCGATATGGTGGGGTTTTTTAAACCCCACCATATCTTATCTGAAAAATTAAGCAGCTATTTAACGAACTTACCTGACCACCACTAACTTCTTGGTAGCGGTGTTGCCCAGAGATTTCAGGGTGTACAGATATACGCCGTTGGAAACCTTCTGGCCGTTCTTGTCACAGCTGTTCCAGCTTACCTTGTTGGCTCCGGCATTGCCCCGGCCTTCCAGGACGTTGACCGGCTGGCCCAGGATGTTGTAGATAGTGATAGAGTAGCTGCCAGCCTTGGGCAGGTTGAACGCGATCTCGGCGCTCCCCTTGACCGGGTTGGGTCGGGACTGGTTGAGGGCGAAGCTATGCACCGGCTTGGACTGGGTCTGGCCTTCTACGCCAAAGAGTGAGTCAATGCTTGTGCCGCCATAGGTAAAGGTATACACGTCGCTCCAAGCTGAGGTGGTGCCGAGGGTAGCGTTGACCCTCCAGAACCATTTGCCGGTGGCAGGCATGCCGACGGATGTGAATTCATTGTCTTTGGTAAAATACTTGCCAACTCCGGTTGCGAAGGTGCTGTCCTGGCTGGCTTGGGCTTCGTAGATTCCGCCGTAGCCGAAACCGGTGCTCCAGGAGAAATACAGGCTGTCGCCGGCCGGGGCCAGGGTGGTGTCGCCGGTGCCCATGGGCTTGCCCACGCTGTAGATCAACGGGGTGTTGACCAGCGGACCTACGCCGGTGGCCAGTATCTCGGTAACCGGTACCGAGAAGTGATACAGCGGGCCAAGGCCGCCGGCATCCGGAGTCTGAATTCCGTCGCAGGCTATGATGTGAACCGCAGTGCCGACCTCGCGGGACATTTCCTGGGGATACATGTCATAGGTTTCCAAAGTGTCGTATTCAACAACCGTATAAGGCAAGGTCCAGTGGTCGCCGCCGTCGGTGGATGCCGCCACTAGGATTCCATTGGTAGCCGTAGAGTGGCCGTTATCGCACCAGGAAACGAACAGGTTGCCGGAAGCATCGGCGCCGATCGAGGGATTCCCGGCATAGACGCCGTCTCCGGTGATGGGATCCTCAACTCCGGTGACCCTGGTGACCTTCCAGCCCTGGCTATAGTCGCTGGGATCCTTGGGAGTTGCATGAAACATACCCGAGCCGTTGGGACCCATCAAAACGCCTTCATAATCTGTCAGGTCAAATGCCAGATGCGGTACGCCGTCCACCATGATGGCGTCGTAGTTATACCACCAACAGGCGCCTGCGAACTGGGGAAGCAGGGTCTCGGGAACGATCGGAATGGGACCGGTAAAGGTCACACCGCTGTCTGTGGACATCCAATAGACCGGCTGGTTGGCATCGCCGCTGAGGTCGAATGACATCCAAGGCAGCGGCATGAAGGCAATCACGCTCTCCTGGTGGGCGTAATGCATCAGGATCGGGCCAAAGGCCCAATCCCCGAAGGTGGGATAAGCAACCATCCGGCTGGGATTCCAGGTAGTGCCCATATCATTGGAGAAAGTGGCCCAGGCTGTTCCCAGTGTGCCGTTGTCAAACCCGGAAACGGACATGCAGCTGCCATTGCGGTTCAGGTTGGGAATCCAAAGGTTGGCGTCAGAGCTGTTGGATATCTGGTAGGATGTAAACAAACCATCGCCCAAACTTCCTTCCTCGCGGCAATAATACATCTGCATTTCGTTCTGCCGGTGATAGGCCATGTGAAGGGGCCGGTATATCCCGTTGCCCTCGTCGTTGTCGCCCACCACAGCTGCAGGATAACGGGGACGGGCGGTGTTATCAACCAGATTGTTGGTCCAGGTGGCGCCGCCATCCAGGGAATAGGCATGCCACAGAGCATAGGTAGCAGCAACGCCGCGCAGGTAGGCAATCTGGATGGTGTCGTTATCCAGGGTGGCGCCGGGGCTGCATACCATGTTGCGGGCCGAGGCTGACATAATGGTGCGGATGTTCTGGATGGTGTCGACCACGGAGGTGAGGACCGCTTTGTTTCCAACCACATTGATCTTAGCCGGACCCATTCTTGGGGCAGTTGAAGTATTGTCCTCTATGGTATTCATCGCTTTGGGTGCTGCCTGGGCCTGGTAGGCAAAGCCCAGCATCAAAGCCACAGCCAATACCAAAATCAAACTTTTTTTCATGTTTTGGTCTCCCTTTTTAAGTTGAAAATTAGTTTTTTACCGGCGTGTTTTTTTAGCCGGTTTTACCGTATTTTTGTCTGGCTTAAAACAGGATTCTTTGCCGTCACCTCCTTTCCTAATCTCTTGTCAAATATATTTTTCTGCAATTTTTAAAAGGTTATCACTTTTTAACCAAATTGTCAATAGCTTACAAAAAATATTTAAAATATTTTTTTATTGGAACGGAAAATCAGGGGATACCTCCCATTGCCGGCTGGCCCTGCTCAGGAAGGATCTGAATTACATCCGTTTTCCTCCCCTGAAATTGGCTGTTGGAAACATTTTCGGTTGGCCTGCCGTAGTGTTGGCAGTCTGTCTACCGGCTGGTCCATCGGGTGTACACCAGACCGGCAATGATGGAGATGAAACCGGCCAGAAAGATTCCCACCGCTTCCATGCTTCGGCTCTGGCAGAGCTGCATCAGCTGGTCGGTGCGGGAGGGATCAAGCCGGGGATAGATGGCCAGCGGCAGAAAATGGAACAGTGCGCCCAGGCCCAGGAAAATGGCGCCCGCCAACGGCAGCACCCAGATGACCGAGGGGCGACGGATGATGGCCAGCAGCCGTTTTAATATCCGGGAATAATATAGGAACGAAAGTCCGAACAAGGCCACAGCCACGGCAAAAAGCAGTTCGGCTGGTATAGAGACTTCCATTTGACGACCTCCTTGGCTTGTGATTTAAAAAATAGTGCGATTTGAAAAAACTAATCCAAGCTATTCGGTATCTATAGGGAATGCAGCACGCACACCGGAGCATGAGCGAAGGAGTGGAAAATATAAAAATATTCCTGGTTTCCTGGTAAAAAACCCGTGCCCTCCGCAGCGATTACTTGGCCGCGACGGCGGGCTTAGCAGCAACGCCTGGAGTAACGGCCGGGGCTGGCTTCTTTACCGGAGTGACCACCTTCTTGAATTTGAGCGCGCCCAGGAATGACAACACCCCGGACAGCAGGAAGAACGCGTAAGCGATCCATGACTGGATGACGTTGAGCTTGACCTGGCTGGCAAAGGCTATGATCTGGATCACCGCGTAGACCAGCACCCCCGAAGGAGCGAAGATCATGTACTGCCAGTTGGTCTTCTTGCGCAGTACGGTCTCGTACTTCCGGGCGATCAGCCCGAACAGCACGCAGGCCACCCACAGCAGGATGCTTCCCGAGATGGTGACCAGGTTGGTGACCGTTACATACCACAGGTATTCGCCGGGATACAGCAGTTGTTTGAACATCTGTTGACCCTTTCGTTAATAGCTTGTAGCTCTCAGCTTTTTTATTTAAGCAGTATCATCATTTTATCCGCCATCTGTTTGGCGGCCGAAGGCCCGATGATCATGGCGGCGTCCTTCTGCATCCCGTAACAGAATTTCATCACCGGATCGCGCTGGAGTTTTTCCTTGTTGACCTTGTGGTCCGTCATTTGATTCTGGAAGATATCCGGACCCAGCTCTCCCAGGAACTCTTCGGCTATCACCAATATTTTATCCAGCACCTCAGGCTCCAGCGGTGCTGCCGGAACAGGGGCGGGCTTGGAAGGTGCCGCCGGCTTTGCAGCAGGAGGGGGAGCGGACTTTGGCGGGGCCGCTGGAACCGGAGCAGCGGAAGCTTGCGCAGGGACCGGGACAGCAGGAACCGGCGCTGAAGCCTGTACCGGAGCCGCGCTTACGGGAGCTGGTTTGGGTGGAGAGGCCAATGGGGCTGCCGAAGCGGAAACGGACGGGGCTGGCGCGGACGGAACCGCAGAAAGGTTTTTGATCTCGATCAGGGCGCCGTCCAGGGCGGCGTCTATCACCGCGGCGTCGGCGGTGGCGTCGGTCAGAAGATTCAGGTAACCCTTGTCGGTGCGGCGGATGAACAGCCGGATGCCCCGGGAGTTGACCATCATCTTGGCTATCTGAAACTGGGCCACCTGATTTAGCGCGTCAAAGGTCTGGGCCAGCACCATCACCGCCCTCTGGGCATTCTCCTTGACGAAACTTTTGGAAAGGGTCTGGGAAACGAAACTGTTGTCGTCGCCCACAAAGAAACTTCCGGTCACGCCCTGCTGGCTGGAAAGTCGTATGAGGATCTCTTCCATATTCACTGCCTCACCTCTTTTCCGTTGCCAGCCGCGAAATCACGGTCTGAAATTTTTGTTTGACCTCCACGAAACCCAATGAAGCAATGGCCTTCTTGCAGGTCAGGTTGACCAGCTTTTCAAAGGCATCGCCCACTTCTTTTTTGGATATGTCTGTCTTTACCCCCTCGTTATAAGTGATATGGCCCGGACCGGCGGCCACCATTCTGGCCAGCCGTCCTGGTGGATCCACGTTCTTGAGCTCGCGGGTCAGCATCTCCTGCCAATCGGCGGCCTTATCTCCCTTGGCCCCGAACTCCTCCAGCAGCAGGTTGACCAAAATCATCTTTTGCTTCAGCAGTTCCTCGGCCTCGGAGATCTCGGCCATCTTGCTTTCCGACAGCAGGTCCAACGGACTGGGCTGCAGCACCCACCAAGGTGACAGGGCCGGATCCAGATCCACTCCCAGGTAGACCGTCTCGTGGGGCAGGATCAGCATTTTATGATCTTTGCCCTCGGCCAGCACCGAGCTGAGCTCGCCCAATTCCAAATTGGAGGAAATGACCTCGGCCGCCGAGCCCAAAAAGGCCACCACGTCGCCCAGATTGGACGGCGCGCCGGCGGAAGCCTTGACCATGGTTCCGTCCTCCTTGGCCACCGCCACGGAGTGCCGGACAGCCTCCATCTTTAAAACACTTTCCACTAACTCGGCCGGGTCTTTAGCCATAGGGGCTCCTGCATTAATTAAGTATGCTGGGAATAATGACAGATCCGGTAACGGAGCAGAGCAACAATTACTCCCTGGTATTCTATTTAAGCGAGCGGGCCTGGGCGGTCTGGTGCTTATGCTTGCCCAGCATCGGTCCGTATTCCTTCAATCCTTTTTTATGAACGGCGTCGGACAGCCGTTCCCAGATCTCTATCATCTCTTCTTTGGTGACGTCGGAAAGCGGCCCTGGCACTATGTTCAGCCGGTCAGCCCCGAATTCCAGATGCCGCGCCATCCGCCCGCCCTTGTCCAATTCGGTCAGGGTGGCGGTTAACAGTTCCAGGTATGGGGCCACCCCGGTGCCTTTGACGCCAAATTCGTCCAGCAGCAGGTTGACGAAATTCACCTTGTCTTTAAACAGGCGCTCCATCTCCTTGGGATCCATCACCAGGTTCTTGGCCAGCAGCCAGGCCACGGTCTTGACAACTTCGAACATCCCCAGTTTGCTGTCGGTCACGATCTGCCGGATATCCCGCTTGCCGTTGACCAGGGCCATGATGGTCCAGTCGCTGCGGCGGATAGTGACGGCCGATTCTTCGGGTGCCTGGGCGGTGCGGGCCAGCACGGTGTCCAGCGGCGGCAGGGATTTAAGGATCTCGGCCATTTCGATGCGGCGGCGTTCTCCCTCTTCCAGGATCTTCCCGGCCCCGTCCTTAATGGTGACCTCGGGGGATTTGGGACCGCTGGTGTATTTGGCCTCGCCCAAAGTTTCCAGACACAGGTTGAACACCGCCTCCGGACCTTTGATGTCTCCCAAAATGGCATGGACGGTGTCGCCCTTGTCAAAGTAGACCTCGCCGAAATTGCTGCCGGCTTTGACCGTCAGCACCCCGGTCTTTTTAAAGTGGGATAAAAAGTAAATTATCTCCGAAAGAGAAAAATCGGAGAGGTCGGCCTGCAAGCCCATAATGCGGTTTGTCTTAAAATTTGATGGCTTTTGTTTAAATAAATCTCGTCTTTTTAACCTGATAACCTATTAGTGTAAACCAAAATAATAAATCTGTCAATAAAAAAATTGCGTTTTTATAAAATATTCACTTGGAACAGATACTTCTCTGTTTCCCCCTGCTCGGCGGAAGTAACGATATCCTGGACAAATTCCGCCGCCCAGGCCGATTTAAATCCCTGCAGCATACAGCCTGCCGCCTGTTCAAAGCCCACTTTCCGGCCCAGCAATTCTTCCGCCGTGGTGGCGTTAGCTTCGGCCCCCTGGCAGCAGAACGGCGCCAGGTTCTGGTCCTGGGCCAATAGTAGCGATCCCTGCTGCAGAATGACGCCCTGGATCCGGCGCTGGGCGCTGCCCAGTATCTTTTTGCCCGCGGCCGTGATCTCGTAGCGTCCGGCGGCGGCAAAGCACAGCGGCGAATCCTTGACGCTGTTTCCGGCGCTATGGGAGCGCTGCAGTTCAGAATCAATTCCCATCTGCGACAACCCGGCCACCAGGGCCTGGGCGATGATGCGATAGGTGTTAAGGACCGGGCCGCCTAAGAGAGGATCATCCTGCAGGGCTATGACGCTGTATGTAAATTCATTGAAATGAAAAACCGCCCTACCGCCGGTGGGCCGCCTCACCACTTTGACCCCGGCTTGGCGGCAGGCCTCCAGGTCCAGCTGCCCGGCATCCTGATTGTATCCCAGTGAAATGGTGGGCTGCTCCCAGTCGTAAAAGCGGAGCACCGGCCCCGAGCTTTTGCTTCGGACCGACTCGGCCAGAGCCAGATCCAGAGCCATGTTATATGCCCCGTCAGCTCGGCCGGTATTTATATGACGCCAGTTCATCTGTTTTTCCCCCGCTGAGCCGCCAACGCCTTTTGATATTCTTCAAAAAGCACTTCTTCTTGGACCCCTGCATCAATGGCATTTTTCAGATACTCGGCGGCCTCAGGATACTGCTTAAGATTTAATTTGACTTCACCCCAGTAATAATAGAGCCAGGCGTCGGAGTAACCGGTCAGCCTGGTTAGGGTAAAAAAACTGTCGGCCGCAGACCAATTTCCGGCCATTGAATAGGCCACCCCAAGATTATAAAGCGCCTGGTCGTTTCCGGGATCAGCCACCAGGGCCTGGTTTAAGGCGGCAATGGCCGGGCCGGGTTCCTGGCAGTTTATCAAGGCAGCGCCATAGTCGTTCCAGCGTTTGGCGCTGCGGGTATCCAACTCCAGGGATCTCTGAAACCAGGGCAGTGACTGCCGGTATTTCCCGTTCTTGGAAAGTGACAGGGCGTAGTTGTAAATGTGGCGGGGGTTAAGGCTGTCGTTGTCCACAGCCATCCGGTAGGCCCATTCCTCTTTTTCTGGGTGATGGTGGTCCCGGTAGTAGATGGCCAGGTTCTCGTAGCCGTAGGCCGAGGATCTGTTGTCCCGGGCCAGCAGGCTGGTATAACGGGCCAGCGACCTTTCTGACGAAGCGTTGACCAGCACCCAGGGTAAAAATAGCCAGAGGGAAACAACTGCCGCCGCCGCCCAGCTCCGCCATTCCAGTTTCCTGGCCAAGGCCCGGTGAACGGCCAGGAACAGCAGGGCCGTGAACGGCCAGGCCAAAAGGTCCCAGTCCCGGGCCGTGCCCAGCTTGGGGTCAACGATAAATATGAAGAACAACCCGGCGGCCGCCGCCAAAACCAATATCTTTTCGGCCGGTCCTTCTATTGTTCCCTTCACCGGTTTGGCCCAAAGCAACAATAACAATGCAGCCGGAGAGACCAACAAAAACTGATTGAACATATCCAGCCAGTGCCCGGGGCTTAAGATTCCGTAGCCCCATAAGCCTCCCCACAACGGGAGCAGCGAGCTTTTGGGAAGCTCGGAAAGTGCCGTGTTCATCTCCGGACGGGAGACTAAAAGAAAACCTGTGGCCAGGGCCGCTGCCGGGATGGCGGAAAAACAAAGCAATTCCAGCGCCGTTCTTTTTAGCCCGGCCTTGGTGCTGAAATATGATCTTATCTTCCAGTAATAAACCAGCGAGGGAAACAAAAATATCCCGGAACCGTGCAGGGCCGCGGCCAGACCGGCCAGAACGGCCGGGATGAATGACGGTTTGGTTTCCGCGATTTTTTCCCGGACCAGAAACAGGTACCAGCCCACCGCCGCCAGGAAAAGGCCGTAACTCTCCACATAACCATAGAAGATCAGATTGAAACCGGCCCCGGCCAAAATGATGATCAAAGGCCAGAAGCTGCGGCCATCGCGATTCTTTTTGGCGAAAAAGATGTATAGGGTCAGGGTCGTTATTCCGGCCGTCATGCTGGTGATCCGGTAGGCCAGTTCGGCCAGGTTGGCCTGAAAGCCGAGGACCGACAGGAGCCGGTACAACAAGCCGTGGATCAGGGTGGTCAGGGGTTCGGTAAGGGAGAACAGCCGGCCGGCTGAGATCTCCTGGCTGCGCAGGATGCCATCACCCAATAACGGTATTTTGACCCTCAACAATAGATACAGGGCCAGTCCGGCCGGAAGCAGAACAAGCAAAATATTTGCTGACTTGGAAGGTCTGCCTTCAAGGGATCCCGGTTCCGGAATAAAATGCAGGGCCGAAATCATGGCCATCCCGCTTAAGAACCAGGCCAGCCGGAAACCCTGGGAATAATGGTTTAAGAGGTCGAATCCCCAGGTAAAACGCCCCGGAAAAAAAGAAGCCACGAACCACCACAAAAGAAAGCCGCCGGGCAGAGCCAAAGAAATGATGTTCTTTTTTATTGACACGGCGATAACTTTGTGAATGTGGTTCATGGCCGGAAATGAATGACATCCTGCCAGGTTTGCGGATTTTCCAGAGGACCTCGTTGATCTGCCTGAATAAAAGGCTCCAGCCCTTTACCGGCCGTTCTATGGCCAGGGCAGCACTTCACTTCTCCCGGATGCCGGATATCACTGCCGCCGCCGCTTCCTCACGGGTCTGGTAAACTGCGGTTTCAAACTCCGCCTTCTTGCCCATGAACTTGGCGTTCATCCGGCCGATGGCGGTGCTGCCGTAACGGGCAAAGTTAAGGCACCAGTGCTGGGACACCGGCCGCGACCGGTTCCCGTAATATGCCCGGACCGAATCGTTGATGTACAGCCCGTCAACCCGGGCCACGATGTTGACCGGCCGGCCTATCTTCTCGAACTGCTCCCGGTAAAGATCCACGAAAAGATCAGCATCCTCCGGGGTGTTGACCTCGAAATCATCCTCGGCAAAAAGCAAATTCCGCTCCGGATCGTACTCGAATTTGATTGTCTGTGTCGCCATGTTTTCGTCTGCCGCAGTTCTCAGTCCTCTATCAATTCCACGTTGGCCCGGGGTACTATTGCCTTAGTGCCGTCATCAAACGTCACCTCCAGCACCCGGGCGTGGCTTTCCGATTCCAGTTTCTGCAGTTCGGCCGGCAGCCCCGAAACCTTGCCGATCAGCCCAAAGTAGGGCTGGCGGATGCAGCGGATGGCCATGCCGATGTCCATCCCTCCCTGCTGCTTCTGAGCCTCGTCGGCCTGGCCTCCGTCCGTAAGCGGGATGATGACCTCGGGCCTCATCACTCCGGCCCGGATCTGGGTGGCGCCGTTGACCGAGGCCTTCAGGCCTTCCTTGGACTTTAAAAGATTGAAGGTCTTCTTGGCCATATTCATCTGGCCAAAACCCTCGGTGACCATCAGGGTGAAGCCCTTTTCCTCGGTGCCGGTGATGGCCACGCCGATGTCGTAGCCCAGCAGGGCCTTCAGGTCGGCGTCGTTGATGCCGCCCACCACCACCGCGCTGACCCCGACCTCTGCCGCCTTCTTCATTCCGGCGATCCGGATCAGCGATCCGCCCACCACCACCTTGCCCTTGCATTCGGGGGTGATAAGTTCTGGGGTCAATTCCTTGGAGGGATCGCCCACCGCCATCTTGATCTGGCCGTGGACCTCGCCCCCGATGCCGAAGATGCCCTGGACGAAAGTGCCGAAGGTCTCCACCACCACCCCCTCGCCCGGATTCTCCTGCACCACCTGGCCGTCCACGTAGGCCCTCACCTGGACCGGCAGGGGCGGCTCGCGCAGGATCACCTGGCCGGTGATGGGCGAGATGGATTCGATGGTCCCGGTCACCGGTGAATTGCAGGTGGACTTGAACAGCCCGAAGAAACCCTTGCTGATGGCCACGGCCTCGTCCTTCTGGACGGAGTCGCCCGGTTTTTTGATCATGTGCCCGGCCACATCCTCGGGCAGGATGCCTAAGAGCCCGGCCACGTTAAGGGTCTGGACGTTGCCCGGCAGCTCGGTCTTGGCCACCACCTGGTCGGCGGTGACCTTGTCGCCAACTTTGACCAGCACCTGGCCCTTTAGGGGAAGCCGGCGGTCCTTTTTGATCACCGCTTTTTCGGTTACTTTAAGTCCCGGAGTATATGCATGTGCCATTCTTCTGTATATCCTTTTTCTTCAGTTGGGGCAATTCATGAATTGCCCTTACAGTTATTCTGGTTGGGGCAGGTTTCAAACCTGCCCTTACTTTATTTCGTTGGGTAGATATCCAGCGCCTTGTTCCACTCGTTGAGCTTTCTGATCCGCTCCTTCTTGTCGGTTGGCAGCAGCAGGGTCCGTCCCCGGCCGTCAATGATCACGCCCACCGTTCCGCCTTCCAGGGTGACTTCCATTTCCTTGCCCTTGCCGGCCCCGATGTCGAACTGCTTGGCCGGGATGATCTGAGCCTTGACCTTTTCCACCCCCAGCGGGATCAGTTTCATCTCGCCCACCTTGATGTTCTCGTCCACCTTGGTTCCGTCGGCCCGGGTGAAGCGCACGGTGACGCAGGGCTGGCCTTCCTTGCCCTGCCCGGAGGGACAGATGGACGAGCCCAGCCTCACCAGGCAGTCCTTGAGGAACACTTCGTTGGCGGCCGGGGCGTTGACGGTGGAAAGCACCCCCAGGTGCGGGGCCATGAAGATGGAATCCACCGCCATGGTGGTGATGCCGGAGGGCTCAAAGGCGTCGATCATCATCAGGGCCGATTGGGCCCGGCGCGGGGCGTGGGAAAGCACGCCGCCGGAGCCGATCAGGATGTTGAGGTCCATCATGTTTATCAAAGTGTCGCCGGAGCCGGTCTGCTCGAAGGCGTCGGAGATGGTGCGCTCCTGCTGCACGCCCTTTAGGCCCACCGCCATTTCCTTGTGCTGTTTAAAGGCCAGGCGCAAAGCCTCGCGGCTGATGGCCTGCTCGATCTGCAGTTCCTCCAGGCTCTGGGGAATAGTGGTGGGACGGATCATCTTGTTGCGGATCCGGTTGCGCAGGTCTGCCTCGTCCAGCTCAAACGGCACCCAGCGCATGATGTTCTCCAGACCGGCTTCGGCCAGCACGTTGGAGATGGAGTAGCTCATGCCCAGGTTGGCGCTGACGGTGCGGTTGAAGGTGGCCTCGCGCTCCTTCTTTTCGTTGAGCCCGTAGAAGACCGAGAAGACGTCGGTGGTGGCCCCGCCGATGTCGACCCCCACCGCCGCGATGTCGTCGGCCTTGGCTAAAGACTGGATCATCAGCCCCACCGCGCCCGGGGTGGGCATGATGGGAACCTCGTGGGCCATGGCCATCAGTTTCTTGTATCCCGGAGCGTGGGCCATCACGTGCTCCATGAAGACGTCATGGATGGCGTCCCGGGCGGGCTTAAGATTTTCCCGCTCCAGCACCGGACGCAGGTTGTCCTTGATCAGCAGGGCTGTCTTTTCGCCCAAGGTCTTGGTGACGATCTCACGGGCGTCCTTGTTCCCGGCGTAAATGACTGGGAGCATGTAGCTGGTGCCGAACCGGGGTTTGGGGTCGGCCGCCCCTATCAGCTCGGCCATCTCGGCCACGTGGGTCACGGTGCCGCCGTCGATGCCGCCGGATAAAAGGATCATGTCGGGGCGCAGGTGGCGGATCCGCTCGATCCGCTGGTGGGGCAGGCGCCCGTCGTTGGAGGCCAGCACGTCCATCACGATGGCCCCGGCGCCCAGGGCGGCCCGGGCGGCGCTCTCGCCGGTCATGGTTTTGACCACTCCGGCCACCATCATCTGCAGGCCGCCGCCGGCCGAGCTGGTGGACATGTAAATGTCCACCCCGTTCATGCCTTCGGCCGGGGTCATGATATCATCGCCTTTCAGGATCTTGCGGCCGGAAAGCTCCTCCACCTCGCGCACCGCATTGAGCACGCCCTTGGTGACGTCCTCGAACGGCTTCTCCACCGTGGTGGGGGCCTCGCCCCGGGTGGTCTGGCGGTACTCGCCGTTCTTGTACTCGATGAGGATGGCCTTGGTGGTGGTGCTGCCGCAGTCGGTGACCAGGATTACCTTCAGCTTGTTGGGATCAACTGCCATTATGAGTCTCCTGATGGTTTATGTGATCTATTGATTTTTTTCTTTGGGGTCTTCGTCAGGGGCGAAGGGACCTTCGCCCCTACAGGGTTTACCCTCTTCCTTCCTTTGGGCAAATCGTGATTTGCCCCTACGGGTTTGCCCCTCTCCCATTGCGGGTATACTGGGCGAATTACAATTCGCCCAACAGGGTTTGATGAATCAAACCCCTACCGGATGCCTATGAAACTTTTGAACCTCTGGAACCAGGTCATCTTGCCTTCCAAACTTCTCAACTTCTTGGCTTCCTGTTTCTCGGCCTGCTCCCGCTGCTGCCACTGGGCCTCCTGGTTCTCTATCTCCAGCAGCAGCTTCTCCACGTTCTCCCGCTCCTCCATCATCAGCACGATCTCATCGTACTCCCGGCGGTTGAGGAAGGCCTGGATGATGGGCTGCAGAAAGACCAGGGCCTGGCTGCCCACGAAGGACAGCGGCTTGACCGACTCGAAGAACAGGATGGCCGGGGTGGTCATCTTGCGCTTGACGATCTGGTCGGCGATCTTGGCCAGCAGTTCCTTCTGCCGCTCGGGCGAGGGCATCTGGCCGTCTATGTAGATGGAATCACGCAACGAAATGATTTAAACGTGTTAAAGGTTATAAAAGTTGTAAATGTTTACCGCATGAATTTATCCTGAGCACGGCATCTTGATTGGCTACCGAAGGACTAACATCTTCCCGGTTACCGCCTGGCCATTGGCCTCCAACCGGACCAGGTACACCCCGCTGGAAACCCTGCGGCCACTGTCTTCCCGGCCGTCCCAGTTGATCTTATAGCTCCCAGCAGTTTTGTTCCCCCGAACCAGACCGCACACTTCCTGGCCCAACAGGTTGTAGACCTTTAAAGAAGCAGTGCCGCTTTGGGGAATAGAATATTCAATGGTGTTTCCGTAAACCCGTAACCGTAAATTTTGAATTCTGAATTCTGCATTCGTAATTTGTCCGTCCGTTACTCCCGCAGGCCCATAGCCCTGAAAGATCCGTAGACCATTGTTTTTATTTGCTAAAAAAATATATCCATCTTTTACGGCAATATTTATAGCATTATTGTCAGTTGTATAAAAGCCTACTTCGACTGGTTTTATTGGGTCACTAATATCAATAATCCGTATAGAATTAATATCTGCTATATAAGCATATTTGCCCCAAACGGCTAAAGCTTCTGCATAACCAGGTGTATCACAAATAGAAATTTGTTTTGGGCTTGTTGGTTCGCTAATATCAATAATTCTAAGACCCGAATCACCCTCGGCCGTAAATGCATAATTGCCTAACACCTCAACAGCTAATGTATAATCTAATGTTGAACAAAAACTCACTTCTACTGGGCTCGTTGGTTCACTTATGTCAATTATTCTAAGTCCTGCAGTACCATCCGCCAAATAAACATAGTTCCCCAAAAGATCAATATTCCATGCAGTGCCTGGTGTGTCAATATTACCAATTTCTATTGGATTTGATGGATCGATAATACTAATAATTCTAAGACCCGCAGTTTCATCGGCAACATATGCACAATTATTTGAACAAACAACATCCCATGCTCTGCCAGGGGTATCATAACTACTTAACTCAGATGGCCGCATTGGATCAGCAATATTGATAATCCGAAGCCCACTATAATCGTTGGTTACAAATGCATAGCTACCCAAAACATTTAAACCATTAATATAATCAGGAGTAGCATAAAACCCTACTTCTGTTGGCAATTCAGGATTCGCAATATTTAAAACTCGTAAAATACGACTGTCTGATATATAGGCATAATTACCATCAATTGTTATATTCCAGACATACTTGGGAGTTAAATACGAACAAACCTCCACTGGATTTGCAGGTACATTTACATTAATAATCCTTAAACCCCCATTACAATCAGCTAAATATACATTATCACTATCAACCACAATATCATTTGCAAAATCAGGAGCGATACAGGAACCAACTTCTTGCGGATTAGATGAATCACTGATATCAACTACTTTTAATCCACCATTCGCCACATATGCGTAATTTCCAGATATTTTTACACTTTCACATGCGCCAGCAGATAAATAACATCTGCCTGTTTCATGAATATTATTTGGGATACTGACATCAGCTATTAATAAATTATTATAATCTGCTATGTATGCTAATTGTCCTGAAATTACAACATCTCTGGCATCCATCGGTATATTATAATTACTAACAAACACTGGCGCTGATGGAATGCTAATATCAATCACTATAAGCCCATTTTCGTAACCATCGGCTATATAAGCATAATTCCCCGAAACATCAACACCCTTGGCATACCCCGTGGTATTATAATGGCCGACCTCTATTGGGTTTGCAGGATTGCTTATATCAACGATACAAAGACCATATGTATTATCTGCAATATACGCATAGTCACCAGAAACAACTATGTCCTCAGCGTAACCTGGCGTATCATATTGCCCTATTTTCACTATATTCGTTGGGTCACTGATTTCAAAAATATGTAGGCCAGAGCCACCGCACGCTAAATAAGCAAATACTCCATCAATAGTTATACCATGTATTTGCTCAAATATATTTTTTTCTGCTATTTTTAACGGTGTTGATGGATTCTCCACATTTAAAACCCACAAACCACTATCTGCCCCCATTATGGCATAATGCTTACCCCCAATATTTACACGAGCTACTGCCCAACATGGACCATAATGCCAATAACCAACTGTCCTCACATTTAAACTATCCTGGGCCAGCGCCTGCCCGGCAAAACACAGTGCAGCCGCAAGAAACAACTTACTCTTCATGCCCGCATCTCCGCTATTTACAGTTGGAAACTGCTTGAACTGTTTGAAACAGTTTCAAACGGTTCAAACGTTTTATTGACACTCCCCGCGGTAGCACAGCTTCTGGTCCTTGGCCGCCTTGGCATCATCCAGCCGCCCGATGGGCGTGTTGTTAGGCGCGCTCTTAACCAGCTCCGGAGTCTTCTCTATCTCTTCGGCGATCTTCTTCATGGCCGTGATGAACTCGTCCAGCGTCTCCTGGCTCTCGGTCTCGGTGGGCTCGATCATGATGGCCTCGGGCACGATCAGCGGGAAGTAGACGGTGGGCGCGTGGTAGCCGTAGTCCAGCAGGCGCTTGGCGATGTCCAGGGTCTTGATCCCCTTGTCACGGAACTTGAGGCCGGAGAACACGCACTCGTGCTTGCAGTGGGCCTTGAAGGGCAGGTCGTATATTCCCTCCAGCGACCGCATGATGTAATTGGCGTTGATGATGGCGTTCTCCGAGACCCGGCGCAGGCCTTTTGCCCCCAGCATCCGGATGTAGGCGTAAGCCTTGACCATCACCCCAAAATTGCCGAAGAAGCTGTGGACCTTGCCGATGCTGTCCGGCCGGTCATAGTCGAGATAATACTCGACCTGTTTCAAATTGTTTGAAACGTTCGAACTGTTTGAAACGTTCCGCGTGGCAATAGTTGGAAGAGGCAGGAACGGCTCCAGCGCCTTGGTGCAGGCCACTCCGCCGCCTCCCGGCCCGCCGCCGCCGTGGGGGGTGGCGAAGGTCTTGTGGAGATTGAAGTGCATGGCGTCGATCCCGAAATCCCCGGGACGGACGATGCCCATCATGGCGTTGAGGTTGGCCCCGTCCATGAACACCAGCCCGCCGATGTCGTGCACCATCTTGGTGATCTGGACGATGTTCTTTTCAAACAGCCCCACGGTGTTGGGGTTGGTCAGCATCAGGCCGGCCACTTCGTCGTCTAAGTGAGCTTTAAGATCTTCGGGATCCACCAACCCGTCGGCATTGGATTTTATGGTGATGGCCTGGTAACCGGAAAGGGTGGTGGTGGCCGGGTTGGTGCCGTGGGCCGAATCGGGGACCAGTATCTTGCTGCGGACCCTGCCCTTCTTAAGATGGTAGGCCCGGATCATCATGATGGCGGTGTATTCGCCGTGGGCCCCGGCCACCGGCTGCAGGGTGACGGCGTCCAGGCCGGAGATCTGGCAGAGCGAGTCGCCCAGTTCCTTCATCAGCCGCAGGCCGCCCTGCAGGTCAGTCGGGTCCTGGAGCGGGTGGGTCCCGGTGAAGCCCGGCAGGCGGGACAGATCCTCGTTGACCTTGGGATTGTACTTCATGGTACAGGACCCCAGCGGGTAAAAGCCCTTGTCCACGTGATGGTTCAACGTGGACAGCCGGACGAAGTGCCGGAAGGCGTCGATCTCCGCCACCTGGGGCAGTCCGGGTTCCTGGGCCCGCAGAAGATTTTTGGGGATCAGGGTGTCGGTGGGTTTCTCCGGCACGTCGCACTGGGGCAAAGCGTGGCCCTGCCGGCCGGCTGAAGACAGTTCAAAGATTGTTTTTTCTAACATTGGCCGCCATCTATATGTTAAAGTTATTTAGTGATCATTTTGCCACAAAAACAGGTCCTTAGCCTGCCGAAGGAACACAGAAAGTTCAAAAACAACAGGACTTTCTGTACGGTCACCCCATACTTTATGGTTTCTGTGCTTTCTGTGGCCAATCCCGGGGAAAGGCAATCCAAAACAACAGATTAGGATACCATTAAAGGGCCCCTAAAGTCAAGCAAAAAAAGCAATTTGCGCCCCTTTCGCAGCAGGCGCTGATCTTATGTTTTTCCCTGGCAGTGGAAAATATTTCTCTTTCATTTTGTCTGACTCATACTAAAGGCCGCTCTCCCTTGTTCGGAACTTTTGGGGCTTTTCCGGTCTGTTCTTTATCTTCCGTGGTTGGTTTTTAGACGGTGGGCTGGCCGCCCCTTGGTTGATTTTACTTGACTTTTAGCCTTAATATGTTGTATTATGATATGTTTATCCCTGAAACAATCAACCTTTTAACAATAAAATTCAATAAGCCCACGAAGGAAGAAGAGGAGTAATGAAGAGGACCTATCAGCCCAGCCGGGTCAAACGCGCCCGCACCCACGGATTCCGCAAACGGATGTCCACCGCCGACGGCCGCAAAGTGCTGGCCCGCCGCAGAGCCAAAGGCCGCAAGAAGCTGACCGTGGCCGACGAGCGCCATTTGATCTAACGGCCTGAAGGTTCGGACCCTAAGGCGGTGAGTGAATTGGATAAGATCAGACAGACTTTTAAAAAAGAGGAACGGCTGAAATCCGAAGGCGATATCTCCGGGCTTTTTGAGCACGGCTTGCGGGTCCGCCATCAGGGATTGAATCTGATCTACCGGCCAGCTCCCGAAAGGACGGGATGCCGGGCCGGCTTTGCCACCAAGCGCCAGCAGGGCTTCGGATCGGTGGAACGCAATCTTAACAAGCGCCGGATGCGCGAAGCTTACCGCCGGACCAAGCACCTGATAAAACCGGGATTTGATCTGTTCCTGGTGGCCCAGCGGCCCCTGACCTATGCCCAGATAGAATCGTGCCTGCCCCAGCTTTTGGAAAAAGCCGGGCTTTTAAGGGTGCCAGCCGGCCCGGACCAGCCATGCTGAACCGGGCGCTGACCAAGGCGGTCCTGTTTTTCATCCGGGCCTATCAGCTGACCCTGGGCGCCGTTCTTCCCAAATCGTGCCGCTTTCACCCGACCTGCTCGCAGTATGCCCTGGAGGCGGTGACCATTCACGGGCCGGGCCAGGGAACGCTTCTGGCTGTAAAAAGGATACTGCGCTGCCACCCCTTCAATCCCGGAGGGTACGACCCGGTGCCAGACTGCCCCAAAGTTAAAAGACCTTAACGAAATCAACCACGGAACCACGGAAAACTTGAAAGCTTTAAATGTTATTTCAGTGTTTTCCTTTTGGCTTCAGTGTTTCAGTGGTAAAAGATTAGGGAATGTAGAAAGTTATATGGATTCCAATAAAAGGTTATTGCTGGCCATCATCCTGATCCTGGCGGTGTTCCTGGGTTTCCAGTTCCTGATGCCCAAACCGGCCCCCCAGCCTGCTGTCCAGCAGACTGCTCCGGCCGCCTCAGAACCGGCAGACGTTCAGGCCGTTATGGCCCAGCCCGCGGCCGCTCCGGCCAAAAGCCCCAAACTAAAGACCCCCGGACTGCCCGTCACCCAAAAGATCCTTAAGGGAAAAGGCTTTGAAGCCGTGCTGACCAGCCAGGGAGCCGCCCTGTCCGGTTACCGGCTTTTGGATTATATGGGACCCGGCGGCCAGCCGGTGCAGCTGATCCCCGACAGCGGCCGGGCCCTGACTATGAACCTGTCCGTGGCCGGGCAGCCGGTTGACCTTTCGGAAGTGGTGTTCGAGACGGGCCAGGAATTCGACGGCAGCATCACCTATCAGGCCAGGCTGGCCGATGGAGTGGTGATCCAAAAGACCTATGGGTTGCTGGAGAACGCCCCCGGCCTCAGCCTGAAGATCAAGATCACCGCCCCTGAAAATGTTTACTTAAGTTCCAAATATAACCTGGCCTGGAACTGCGGACTGAACACCACCGAAAAGAACAAGGACCTGGACCATAGGGAATTCGCCGCCTTAAGCCTGCTGGGCAAGGACCTGGTATCGGATAATCTGACCAAGCTGGCCAAGAACAAGGAACTGCCGGCCATCGAAGGCGACATCGCCTACTGCGGGGTGCGCACCAAGTATTTCGTGGCCGCCCTGGTCCCCAAAAGCAGAAAAGGCGCCTCGGTCCAGCAGGGACTAAAGGGCCAGGACCGCCTGACCACCTCGCTGGGCCTGCCCCTTACCGCCGATACCGGGGACGAGATCACGGTCTACCTGGGCCCCATCGACCACGGCATGCTGGCCAAGGTGGACCCGTCGCTGGACAAGATCGCTGACACCGGCTGGAAGTGGATCCAGCCAATATCCCGGGGCATCCTTTGGTTCCTTCGCTCCCTGCATAATTTCATACCCAACTACGGGGTGGTGATCATCATCTTCTCGGTGCTGATGAAACTGGTCTTCTTTCCCCTGACCTACACCGGCATGAAATCCATGAAGAAGATGCAGCACCTTCAGCCCCATCTTAAAAAGGTCCAGGACCAGCACAAGAACGACCCCGGCAAGCTGAACCAGGAGACCATGGCCCTTTACAAGAAGCACGGGGTCAACCCCTTCTCCGGCTGCATTCCCCTGGTGCTGCAGATGCCGGTGTTCTTTGCCCTGTACAGCGTGCTGATCAACACCATCGAACTGCGCCAGGCCCCCTTTGTGCTGTGGATCACCGACCTGAGCCTGCCCGACAGCATCGTCAGTTTCGGCGGTAAACTGCCCATGGTGGGCTGGGAATCGCTGAGCCTGCTGCCCATACTGATGGGGGTGGCCATATTCTTCCAGCAGAAGATGACCACGGTGGACCCCAAGCAGAAGATGATGGTCTACATGATGCCGGTGTTCATGGTGTTCATCTTCATGAGCCTGCCGGCCGGCCTGAACCTTTACTGGCTGATCAACAACATCCTGTCCATCGGCGAGCAGTACCTGATCCAGATCAGGACCCAGCCCCCGGCCGAAGCCTGAAAATGACCAACCCACGAAAAAGCACTGAATATTCGAAAAGTTGTTTCGTGTCTTTAGTGGGGAACTTGCGGTAAAATTTTAAGCGACAACCAAACATCGGATGAGATCAAAATGAGCCTAATCATCGAAAAAGAGGGAAAGACGGTAGAGCAGGCCCTGGAAAAAGGCCTGCTGGAACTGGGAGTGCGCCGCGAAGACACCGAAGTGGAGATCGTCTCGCTTGGCTCCTCCGGATTCCTGGGGATCTTCGGAGCCAAACCGGCCAAGATCCGCATCAAACTGATGCCCCGGCCCAAGGTCAAGAACATGGTGGAAACCCTGTTGGAAAAGATGGGCATGCCCGGCGAAGTAAAGAGCTTTAGGGAAGAGGGCAATCTGCTGATCGCCAGTATTGACTGCCCCACCGGCGACAAATATCTGAAAGCCAACCGGGGCGCGGCCATTGAGGCCATGGATTACCTGATCAACAAGATATTCCGGGAATCGGAGTACGACATCCGGCTGGACATCGGCGGTTTCCTGGAATCGCAGAACGACGACCTTAAGACCCGGGCCCTGGAACTGGCCGAAAAAGTGAAGCAGAGCGGCAAAGAATACGAGATGGAGCCGATGCCGCCCCACAAGCGCAAGCTGGTGCACCAGGCCCTGGAGAAACACGCCGATGTCAAGACACTGGCGGTGGGCAACGGAGACCGGCGCCGGGTGATCATCTCCCTTAAGGGCGCCCCCGGAGTACCGGCAACCACCAGACGGCCGGACCGCAACGACCGCCGCCCGGCAGATCAGCAACGCGGACCGCGCCGCGACGGACCAAGGCCCGGCGGCAAACCTGCGGCCCAGGCTCCGGCCAGACCGGCCCCACGGCCCGCTCCCAAACCAGCCGCCCCGATGGCCCCCAAGCCCGCCCCCAAACCTGCTCCGGCAGCTCCCAAACCGGCGGCGCCGATGGCTCCCAAACCGGCCTCCCCCAGACCAGCCGCTCCGATGGCCCCCAAGCAGTCCCCGGCCGAAAGGAATTTCCAGGACCGCAGCCGCAGGCCGGCTCCCAAGACTCTTCCACCCCGCCCGGCATCGGAGACCAGGCCCGAAGCAACCAGACCTCAAGCCCCGGTGGATATGTCCTCCTTCGCCCCCCGGTCCAAGAAAAGAAATACCAGGTAATGTCAGAATCTTTTAAAATAAAAAGGCTCTCTAAAACTGGGAGAGCCTTTTTATTTTGCCTTGATTTTAGCTGTTTTTTGTAGTATTCTTTTGTTTTATATTGAAACCGGTTCAGCTGAGCCGGACTGGGGCCCGCTAATGAAAAGTCTATAATGATAATACAAGGCGTCCTTAATGAAACCGATTACTGTTCTGGTAGCCGACGATGAGATCAACATTGCCAGAATCATCGAATATGAGTTGAAGAAGGAAGGCTATCAGGTGTTGAAGGCCCACAACGGCCAGGATGCCCTGGAGGCCGTCCGCCAGCACCGCCCCCAGCTTATTCTGACCGATGTCATGATGCCCATCATGGACGGCTATGAATTCTGCCGTCAGGTGAAAGGAGATCCCGAGCTCAAGCAGATACCATTTATCTTCCTGACTGCCAAGACCGACGAGGATAGCCGGATTTACGGTTATTCCATAGGGGCCACCAAGTATCTGACCAAGCCGGTCAACAAAACCGACCTGCTGAAAGCGATCAATCTAAGGCTGAAGCAAGCCGAGCAGGCCAAAAAGCTTTTTTCCCAGAAAGCCAAGAAATTCGAAAACCAGCTGTCGGTGGTCTCCATCTTCAGCCTGTTGGACATGTACTCCATCGGAGGCTGGACCGGTGTCATTGAACTGAATTCGCCTCAAGGATGCAGCGGGAAGATCGAGATCAAAGACGGCGAACTCAAACATTGCACTATCAACGGCCGGGATGACCAGGATGCCTGGATTCAGGCCCTGAATTGCAAGGAAGGCACCTTTGTGGCCGTGCACGAGTGAGGCCCGCCCATCATCGTCATTTTTTGTTTTTCATTTTTTATTTTTTTTGATCTTCGATGTCCCAGCAAGAAACCATAACCGCCATCTCCACCGCCAGCGGCCCGGCCGCCTTGAGCATGGTCCGGATCTCCGGGCCCAGGTCGCTGGAGATCGCTGATGCCATCTTTAAAGGCAAATTGCTCCCCAGTCAAATGCCCTCACATACCCTGCATCTGGGAAAGATCTCCGGAGATCAATACTTGTCCGCCGATCAGGTCATGCTGGCCGTAATGAAGGCTCCCCATTCATTCACCGGCCAGGACATGGTGGAGATCACCTGCCACGGCGGCGCGGCCGCTCCCCAGGCCGTATTGCAGGCCTGCCTGGAGGCCGGGGCCCGCCAGGCCCAGCCCGGGGAGTTCACCCTTAGGGCTTACTTGAACGGCAGGCTGGACCTGGCCCAGGCCGAGGCGGTCTGCGACATAATCAACGCCAGGACCCAGACCGCGGCCCAGGCCGCGCTGGAACGCTTGGAGGGCGGCCTTTCCCGCAAGGTAAGCGATATCAGGGAAAAACTTGTCTCCCTGCTGGTCCTGCTGGAAGCCTGGGTGGATTTTCCCGAAGAGGACATTCCTGCCGCCGAATTCAAACAGATAAAAGACGACATAGACCAAGCCTTGAAAAAGACCCAGCGCCTGCTGGACGACAGCCGGGCCTCGCTGATACTGAAGGACGGCGCCCGGGTGGTGATCGCCGGCCGGCCCAACGCCGGAAAGTCCAGCCTGTTCAATATGCTGCTGAAGGAAGAGCGGGCCATAGTCACCCCCTCGCCCGGCACCACCCGCGACGTGCTGGAGGGCTGGATAGAGATCGGGGGCATACCGCTGAGGCTGTTCGACACCGCCGGCCTGCGGGAGACCAGCGACGCCATAGAGCTGATAGGGGTGGAACGGGCCAAAGGCAAGATGGAACAGGCCGACCTGGTGCTGCTGGTGCTGGACGCCGGATGCGCCTTGACTTCCGAGGATAAAAGGCTTTTGGAGCTGACCTCCGGGTTCAACCGGATCGTGCTGGCCAACAAATGCGACCTGCCGGTAAAGCTTGAAATAGAAAATAACTGGCTGAGGATATCCTCCATCACCGAGGACGGCCTTAAGGAACTTGAGAAAACCATTGTGAACACCCTGACCGGCGGCCATAACTGGGAAGCCGGGGCGGCCGGGGCCTCCAACAACCGGCAGATGGAGGCTTTGAAGCAAGCCGCCCAATTCCTGAACAATGCCAGCGATGGTTTGGAGAAAAAAGCCTCCTGGGAATTTTTGGCCCAGGACATCAAGGAAGCCGTCAACAGCCTGGGACAGATAACCGGGCAGACCATCGGCGACGAGGTGCTGAATAGGATCTTCGAACAATTCTGTATCGGAAAGTAATCGGGATTTACCATCCGCAGATTTTATAGATTAACACAGATTACTAAATTATATATTACAAATAAAACCCGTTAATCATGTTAATCCGCTTACGCTTCAATGCCGGACTTCTTCAAGCGCCAAAGCTTCAGCGGAGGAGCTCCTGTCTGCCCCGAAAAGTATATGAGCAATAAGTATCTTGATACTAACAAAGCCCTGTGGGAGGAGCTGACCGAGATCAATGTCGGCTCGGCCATGTACGACCTGGAAGGCTTCAAGCAAGGCGCCGAGACCCTGGATCCGATAGAGATTGAGGAACTGGGCGACGTAAAAGGCAAATCCATCCTTCATCTGCAGTGCCAGTTCGGGCAGGACGCCATTTCCCTGGCCCGCAAGGGGGCGGTCGTGACCGGCGTGGATTTTTCGGAGAAGGCCGTCGCCCTGGCCAAGGGCTTGAGCACCGAGCTGAAGGTGCCGGCCGAGTTCGTCTGCTGTAACATATACGACCTGCCGCAGCACTTGGACAAAAGGTTCGACATCGTCTTCACCTCCGGCGGGGTGCTGTGCTGGCTGCCGGACCTGACAAAGTGGGCACAATTGATCAACCAATATCTCAAACCCGGCGGTTTCTTTTACATCCGCGAGTTCCACCCCGTGGCCACGGTATTCAGCAACGACTCCGAGGATAAAGAGCTCAAGGCCCGGTATTCTTACTTTCACCAGGACCAGCCCCAAAAGTGGGATGACGGCTATGCCTACGCCGACCACAGCAAGAGAACAACGAATCCTTCTTATGAGTGGCAGCATTCATTGGCAGACGTAGTGAGTTCTTTGACATCCCAAGGAATCAGGATCGAGTTCCTGCACGAGTTCCCCTATTGCAGCTACGACTGCTTTCCGTTTCTGGAAAAAGGAAAGGACGGGCGCTGGCGGTTCCCCGGCGGAAAAGACCTGATACCGCTGATGTTCTCGTTGAAAGCAGTAAAGCCAAAAGATGTCAATTGAACAAACCATGACCATTATACCAACATTAACCACCGAGCGCCTGGTCCTCCGCCCCTTCACTTTGGCCGACGCCCCCGTGGTCCAAAAGCTGGCCGGCAGCTTCGAGATCGCCGACACCACCCTGAACCTGCCCCACCCCTACCCCGACGGGGCGGCGGAATCCTGGATAGGCACCCACCAGAAGACCTGGGAGCTGGGCTCGGGCCTGACCCTGGCCATCACCCTGAAGGACCCGGGACAGTTGATCGGGGCCATCGGCCTGACCATCAGCAAGGACCACCACCGGGCCGAGATGGGTTACTGGGTGGCCGTGCCTTATTGGAAAAAGGGATACTGCACCGAGGCCGCCCGGGCCCTGCTGGATTACGGGTTCACCGGACTGAAGCTCAATAAGATCTACGCCACCCACCTTACCCGCAACCCGGCCTCGGGAAAAGTGATGCAAAAGATCGGAATGAAGTACGAAGGCTGTCTGCGCCAGCACGTCAAGAAGTGGGACAAGTTCGAGGACCTGGCCTATTACGGAACACTACGAAGTGAGTACGAAATTTAACCATAGAAAGTAAAAAATAAATCGTTATAACGTTACTACGTATTAACGTTAAACGTAAAAGATAAACTGTGAGTACGGCAGATAGCAGAAATAATGAAAGGTCCTTGTCTATGCCCAAAAACAAATTCGGCCTGACCCTTTTGGGCCGCAAGGTGCTCAAGCCCTCGGGAAAGTTGGAAGCCTTCCCCAACCGGAACCGCGGGCGCGATTACCGGGTGATCCTGGAGACCGAAGAATTCACCTCCCTCTGCCCCATCACCGGGCAGCCGGACTTCGGCGCCATCACCGTCAGCTACATCCCGGACCGGCTGGTGGTGGAATCCAAATCGCTCAAACTTTACCTGTGGACCTACCGCAACAAGGGCGTATTCCACGAGACGGTGGTCAACCAGATCCTGGACGACCTGGTGAAGGCCGTCCAGCCCCGTCAAATGCTGGTGACGGGAAATTTCAGAGTGCGGGGCGGCATAGCCATAACCGTGGCGGCCGAATACCCAGGAAAAAACAATTAACCATTAGCAATCAACCACGGACTGGTCATTGATCATTGTTCATCGTTGATTGGAGAGAGAGATTATGCCATTACGCAAACTTTTAAGCCTTTTCAAACGCAAGAAGAAGACCCCGGCCCAGCCGGTTCAACACCATGCTGCGGCCCCGGCCAGACACCAGGCCGAACCCCACCGGAAACCGGTGGCAACTGCGGCTCATGCCCCGGTCAGGACCCAGAATCATCAAACCGCCCGCCCGGCCCGGCCCCAGGGAGCCCCGGCTCAGGGACAAAGGCCACAGCCGCACCAGCCTAACAGGCCGCCCCAAGCGCAACGGCCTGCCTCCAAACCCGGAGGGCCTTTGGGACAGCCGGGACGGCAGCATCCCCAGCACCAGTCAGCCAGGCCCATGACCCAGCAAACACCTCGGACGGTCCAGCATTTTCCGGTCCGCCCCCAACATGTCCCCCCAGTCCAAACACCGCTGCCCCGGGCCCCCAAGGCCGTTTCCACCGAACCCACCCTGCGCTTCGACCAGCTGGGACTGAACCCAAACCTGCTGGAAGCATTGAAGACAGAGGGATACACCGAACCCACTCCCATTCAGCAGCAGGCCATCCCGGTGGCCCTGGCCGGCAAGGACATTTTGGGCTGCGCCCAGACCGGAACCGGCAAGACCGCGGCCTTTGCCCTGCCGATACTGCAGCGGCTGGACCGGCCGGAGATCACCAGGGAACAGTACCGGACAATAAGAGCATTGATCGTCACCCCCACCCGGGAGCTGGCGGCCCAGGTGGGACAGAGCTTCGCGGCCTACGGCCGGAACATCAACCTACGCTCGGCCGTGGTCTACGGCGGCGTTTACCAGGGCACCCAGGCCAAGGCCATGCGGGGCGGAGTGGATATTTTGGTGGCCACCCCCGGGCGGCTGCTGGACCTGATGGACCAGAAAATGGTACTGCTTCATAAAGTGGAGATCCTGGTGCTGGACGAGGCCGACCGGATGCTGGACATGGGCTTCATCAATGACATCAAAAAGATAGTGGCCAAGGTCCCCAGCCGTCGCCAGACCCTGTTCTTCTCTGCCACAATGCCCCCCGAGATCCGAACGCTGGCCGGGGGCATTTTGGACCAGCCGGTCTCCATCTCCATCATGGCTGAATATGCTGCCGCCGATACGGTGGAGCAATCGGTCTATTTTGTGGAAAAGGACGACAAGCCAGATTTGCTGCGCCACCTGCTTTCCCAGAAAGGCATGGAGCGGACCCTGGTCTTTACCCGCACCAAGGTTCGGGCCGACCGCCTGTCCCGGCGACTGACCACCTGGGGCATCCCGGCCCAGGCCATCCACGGCGACAAATCCCAGAACACCAGGGAACGTGTGCTGCATGGCTTCAAGACCGGCGCCATCAGAGTGCTGGTGGCCTCGGACGTGGTCTCCCGGGGAATCGACATCGACAACATCTCCCACGTGGTGAACTTTGACATACCGCACGAAGCGGAAGCCTATGTTCACCGCATCGGCCGCACCGGACGGGCCGGCGCCTTGGGAACAGCCGTCTCCTTCTGCGACAGCGAGGAGCGCCAGGACCTGGCCCAGGTGGAACGTCTGCTGGGCCGCTCGATCCCGGTGGCCGCCGACCACCCCTATAAATCAACCGTTCCGGCCCGGACCCACAGCGCGCCGGCCCGGCAGAGCCGCGGTTCCGGATCAAAGCCCTACCGCCGCCGTTAGTATTTTGTTAAAGGAGATATCATGTATTACGTTTCGGTTTACAAAAATTTCTCGGCCGCCCACCACTTACGGGACTATGCCGGGAAATGCGAGAAGGTCCACGGCCACAATTATCAGGTGGAGGTGGAGCTAAAGGCCAAGGCGCTTAACAAAACCGGGATGGTGGCCGATTTCAACGATATCCGTGAAGCCCTGCTGAACCTGCTGACACGGTTTGACCACCAGGACCTGAACGAGGTCAAGCCCTTCGACAAGATCAACCCCACCGCCGAGAACATCGCCCGGGTGGTGTTTGAGGAGATGGCTATGAAGTTCAATTCGCCCAAGGTCAAGATCAACAAGGTCTCCGTTTGGGAGACCGAGCATGCCAAGGCCACCTATGGCCCGTTCTAAAAAGGCCGTGGTGCTTCTTTCCGGCGGGCTGGATTCTGCCACCGTGCTTTACTGGGCCCTGGCCCAGGGCTGGCAGCTTAAGGCCCTGATCTTCGACTACGGACAAAGGCACGGCCGGGAGATAGCTTCGGCCAGGGCATTATGCAAAAAGACCGGGGTGGCGTATGACGTCATCCCGGTAAAACTACCCTGGCGGGGCAGCAGCCTGCTGGACAAGGCCTCCGCTCTTCCCAGCGCCAAAAGCGCCAGGGATATCGGCGCGCAGATACCGTCCACTTATGTGCCGGGCCGCAACACCCTGTTCCTCAGCTACGGGCTGTCCAGTGCCGAGGCCATCGGCGCCGAAGCGGTGATGATCGGGGCCAACGCCCTGGACTATTCGGGCTATCCCGACTGCCGGCCGGATTTCATATCTGCCATGTCAAAAGTTTATAAACTGGGAACCAAGGCCGGACGCCAGGGAAAACCTATCAAAATCATTGCCCCATTGTTAAAACTGTCCAAATCCCAGATCGTAAAATTGGGGATCCGGTTGGGAGTGCCCCATCAGATGACCTGGTCCTGCTACCGGGGGGGGAAGAAACCCTGCGGCACCTGTGATTCCTGCCTTTTGCGGGCCAAGGGATTCAAGGAAGCGGGAAAACCGGACCCTACGATATAAGAGGTCCCGATATGCGTCATTTTCTCACTATTTTAATGATAACCATTTCCCAGCTATCAGCAGTTGCTCAAGACTCCGTGCTCAGCGAGGTTCAGAAGCAACTTGACCGGCAGAAGGAGCTCAAGAAGAACCTGGTTTACAGCTTCACCACCCTCAGCTATGTCCACAAACTCGACAAACAGGGGCTGGTAGAGAAGACCGACACTGTTGAGACCTGGCAGAAGTTTTTGGGGGACTCCCTGCTGGACCGTCAAATAGTACACACCAGCGACAAGAAGCAGAAAAAACGGGAAGACGGCAGGGGTCGCAGCCAAAGCATGGAACTTCCCAAGCTGAACGACCCCAAATACGAGTTCCTGGTAGACCGGTCCGGAGCCAGCATATCATTCAAGCCCAAAAACCCCAAAGGCGGAGACCTGGCCGGGACCATAACCTACGACCCCCAGGACCTGTCGCTGGAAAAGATGGACATCACCATGCCCAAGCTGAGCTGGCCGGTGAACGAGTTTTCCATGAAGGCCGAGTTCATCATGGTGGAGGAGGTTTTATTCCCCTCCAAGCTGTGGATGCAGGCCGGCTGGAATGCCCTGATCAGCAAGGGACGGATCCGGGTGGAGAGCAGCAATTCAGATTACAAGATATATAAATGACCGTGAACGCCAGGATCATCGAAATATTCCACTCCCTGCAGGGCGAAGGCATGTACCTGGGCGAACCCACCACCTTTGTCCGCTTTGCCGGGTGCAACCTGGACTGCAGTTACTGCGACACTCCGCTGGCCAAAGCCGGGGACAAGGTGACCGAGATGGATATCCCGGAAGCATTGGACAAGATCCAGGCCATTACAAATCCTGACGCTTTCGTTTCCTTCACCGGGGGCGAGCCCCTGCTGCAGGCTGGCTTAATCGCGGCTCTGATCCCGGGGTTGAAAGAACGCGGTTACCGGTTATACCTTGAGACCAATGGCACATTGTTCAAAGAACTGGCAGCCATCATCTCCAGTCTGGACGTGGTGGCCATGGATATCAAACCGCCATCGGCCTGCGGAAAGGACATCTGGAGTACGCAGCAACGGTTCTTGGAGACCGCCCGGGACAGGGTTTTCGTCAAGATGGTGATATGCGACAAGACCACCGCAGAAGAAGTTGATCGGGCCGCCCGCATCATCGCGGTTGTTGACCGTAAAATAGTTTTGATCCTCCAGCCGGCCGAAGGGTCAAGCGCCCCCGAAATGCAGACGGTCCGGAGATATCAGGCCCTGGCCGGAGAGCATTTGGACCATGTCAGCATCATCCGGCAGATGCACAAGGTATGGAACATTCGCTAATAATCTTGAAACAATCATTAAATTGAAAATGTTCGACAAAGAATTTAAAACTGCGGTCTCCGCCGCTAATAAAGCCGGGCACCTTCTCAAGGCCATGTCCCAGGGCAACCTGAAGGTGGAATACAAGGGCGAGATCGACCTGGTGACCCAGGCTGACCGGGCAGCCGAAGCCCTGGTAGTTAAAATGCTTCGCCGGAATTTCCCCGGCGACGATATTCTGACCGAAGAAACAACCCGGGACCGCACCATGTCTGACCGGCGCTGGATCATAGACCCCCTGGACGGCACCACCAACTACGCCCACCGCTTCCCCTTCTGGTGCGTATCCATCGCTTTTGAATTTAAGGGACAAGTTGTGCTGGGCGCCATATACAATCCGAATCTGAACGAACTGTTCACCGCCCGGAAAGGCCTGGGCGCCTGGATGAACGGAAATAAGATCCAGGTGTCGCAGCAGAAATCTTTAAAGAAAAGCCTCCTGGCGACCGGGTTCCCGTATGATGTCCATTATTCCAAGCAGGACAATCTGGATAATTTCCGAAAGTTCATCAAGCGGGCCCAGGCGGTGCGCCGCCCCGGCTCGGCGGCTTTGGACCTGGCCTATGTGGCCTGCGGCCGGTTCGACGGGTTCTGGGAGATGAAGCTGAAGACCTGGGACATGGCGGCCGCTTCTTTGATGGTGACCGAAGCCGGGGGAAAGCTGAGCGGTTTCAAGGGACAGAAGTTCAGCATCTATGTGCCGGAATGTTTGGCCTCCAATGGAAGGATTCACCAACAAATGACCGATGTTCTAAAATAGGTTTTATGGCATAATAACAAACGAGCTGGAAGCACTGCTTCCAGCTCGTTTGTTATTGTTTGTGATTCACTCCACTTCCAGCAGTATCTCCACTATCCGGGGATCAAACTGGGTGCCGGCCCCTTGTCGCAGCCTTTGTTGGGCTTCGCTTTTGCTGAAAGCTTTGCGATATGGCCGGTCCACCGTCATGGCCTCGTAGGCATCCGCTACCGCTATGATCCTGGATTCAATGGGTATGGATTCGCCCTTAAGCCCTTTGGGATATCCGCTGCCGTCGTAGTTCTCATGATGGGCATGGATTATGGGCCCGGCTTCCTTTAGCAGCTCCACTTGTTCCAGCAGTTTTCCCCCGATCTGTGGATGGAGCTTCACTTCTTCAAACTCAAATTCGGTCAGGGCGGTGCCTTTGGTCAAAAGCTGTTCGCTGACTCCGATCTTTCCAATATCATGCAACAGGGCCGCATATTCCAAAAGCCTCAGCGATCCCGGGGGCAGGCTGATCTTTTGTCCGATCACCAAGGCGATCCTTTTTACTTCCTCGGAATGGCCCCGGGTGTAGCTGTCCTTGGCATCCATGGCCGCTGTGATGGCCCGGATGGTATCGTCGTAGCTTTGTTTCAATAACCGGTTGGCCTCGGCCAATTCCCTGGTGCGTTCCTCCACTCTTTGTTCCAGGTCTTCCTTGGCATGCCACAGGGCGTCCTCACCCTGCTTGCGCTCGGTGATGTCCTCGGCGATAGCCAGTATCCCCCAGGGAGTGCGGTAAATATCGGAATGGATGAACCTGTCCCGATGTTTCCCTTCCGATTCCTGGCTCAGTCCGGTTCTCAATGCTTTCTGGTACATCTGATAGGTCTTGGTCTTCTCCAGCCGGGGGAACAGTTGCAGCAGGTTTTTCCCTTCCAATTGGTCCAATCCCAGATTAACGAAGCGGGCATAGGCTTGGTTGCAGTAAAGGATGGTCATATCCTCCTTTAATGCCAGCACCGGCAGGCTGATGCTATCCAGCAAAAGACGGTGTTTGATCTCGCTTTCCTGAATTGCCGCTTCGGCCAGTTTTCGTTCCGTGATATTGCTGATCACTCCGTAAACAGTGATCTCCCCTGTCTGTTTGTTCCGCTCGGCCCGGCCCGAATCCCGCACCCAGATTACGCTGCCGTCCTTTTTAGTGATCCGGTATTCCAGTTCGCTGTTCAGGGCTTGTTTGAATTTATCCGCCTGTTGCCGGGCCGCCTCCCGGTCCTGCGGCAGGATCAGATTCTCCGCCCAAAAATTCCAGTCCTCGACGAACATTTGCAGGGGATATCCCGTCAAGGCGGTCACATTGGGCGAAATGTAATCGTTCTCCGGGGTTCCTTCCGTCCCAAACCGGGTGACATAGATATGGGCGCTGATGGAACCGATCACCTGCCGGAAGCGCTCTTCGCTCTGTTTCAAAGCCCTTTCAGCCTGCTTCTGCCTGGTGATATCGGCATGAACGGCCACCAAACCCACCATCCCACCCTCGGACCCTTTGATGGCGTCTGCCCGGAGAACGATCGTCAGGAGCCTGCCTTCCTTGTTTTGCATCTCCACCTCGCCGGAGAAACCCTGTCCCTTCCTGAGGCTTTCGATCAGACGGAGGCCCGTCCGGGGCTCGCGGAACAGGAATCCCGTTCCTCCGGCCTGGTTGATTTCTTCCAGGCTGTAACCGAACATCCTGGAAAAAGCCGGATTGTGAAATATGTGCCGGCCGGCCGGATCCGCTATGACTACTGCGTCTCCCAAGCTATTTACCGCCTGCCTTATCCGCAACAGCTCCTGCTCAGCCTGACGCCGGTGAACCATCTCCTTTTCCAGGGCCCGGTTGGCCTGCTCCAGGTTCTGGTTGTGACGGCCTATCTGCTCCTCGTCCCTTTCCGTAATGCTGGCATAATAGTAGACCATGGCCGCCTCCACCAGCAGGCTGGCAATGACCTGCAGCCCCATAGTAAAAGGATAGTAGGGGGATATCAGCCTTAAATACTGCAGCAGGTAAAGCCCAAACATCGACAGAAACATGATCCCCATCCACTTTACCCCGCCCCGCCGGCCGCACAGGAAGAAGGCTGTCACCGGGAAAAAGTACAGCCAGGACAAGCCCAGGCCGTTGGCTCCTCCGGTGGCGAACAGGAACATCAAAAAAAAGAACAACCCTGTTAATCCTATGGGAATATAAAATGCCGGACGGCCGCTGCGTCGCATCAAGTTTAGAGTGGTCAGCAGGTAGGCAGCCAGAATGATGTCGGCGGCCGCAAACATCCAGCGCCCCTGCCATAGACGAAGCAGGCTGAAACCCAGTTGGGCCAAGGATCCAATCAGGGTAAAGGCCACGGCAAACTTTATCCTGCGGCCAATGGAAGGATCGTCCGCCTCCCTGAAAAAATCCCGTAAATAACGGGACCACATCCCTGGAATATTCATCGGCGGTCATCCTTAAAGGAATTTCACTTCCTTGACTGAAGCGTTGACCACGAATACTTTTTCGGTGTTGGATTTGGGATCGGGCGGAAATAGTATGAAACCGATCCGGTTTGGCATATATATTTCGGCTATTCCTGTCAGCATCTCCCCGTCCAGGAAGGTCACCTGCATTTTCTTACCCATCACCTTCTGGCTGCCGTCGAACTCCTTGCGCTCGTCGTACTCCCGGTTGCCCATGAAGTCCTTTACGAAGAAGACCGCTTTGATCTGGTTGAAGCGCACCTCCTGCGATGCCCCGGCTTCATCGTCCGGGATCAGGTGAAATCCTTCCTTGGTGGAGGAAAAGTCTAGCGTGTGGCCCTTCACCACCCGGCCGTTCAGATAGCGGACCACCAGCTTGTTTTCTTTCTTATGACGGATGACCAAAGTGCTTTCCTTCATGACAGGTCCTCCTATTTTTGGTCGTAGTCCTTTCGCCTGGACCGTTCCCGCCTGTTTTTCCTCCGGCGGCCGTTTCCGTTCTCCGGTCCATTTTCCATCTGCCTTTCCCGGCGCCGGTCGGCCCGGCGGCGTTCCTCCGTTCGGCGTTCGTTCAATTTTGACATCTGGCCTCCTCCCGATAAACGTTTCTGATTTCTGTTTACCCTGGATGATCTTCAGCCAACAAATAATGTCATCAAAATATCCCAGTATCTATAAACCTGAGATATCTTATTATTATGTCCCTCAGTGTCAATCATTGTCCTGAAATATTTCCCCGGGATCACCCCAGCTTCTGCCTCTTATGCAGGTATTTAAGCAGGGCCTGATCAAACGGCTGGTCGGTCACGATGGCCTGGTAGTCTATCAGGTGGCGGCGGCATTCCCGGGCCAGATGATCCGTTCTCTTTTTTAAGGCCGTCAGATATTTTTGTTTGATGTCGGCCGGATTTATCTGCAGCTCCTGTCCGGTCTCCATGTCGGCGAATACCGCTTCGGAACTGAAGGGGAAGGAGGCTTCGTCCGGATCCAGCAGGTGGAATACCAGCACCTCGTGCTTAAGGTGGCGGAGATTTTTCAGGGAATTGATTATTTCGTCATCGTCGCCCCACAGGTCGGAGATCAGCACCAGCAGGCCCCGGCGCTTGAGATGCCCGGCCAGTTCCTGAAAGATCTTTTTATAGCCGGTCTGGCCATATGGTTTGGACTGGTTCAGTTCTTGCAAAATGGCGTGCCAGTGGCTGCGCCTGGAGCGGGGCGGCAGGTATCTCTGCAGCCGGTTGTTGAACAGGGCCAGGCCCGCCGCGTCGTTCTGGGACAGCAGCAAAAACGAAAGGGCCGCCGACAGGGAAGATCCGTATTCCAGTTTGCTTTCCACCCCCTTGCTATGGTAACCCATGGAGGCCGAACTGTCAAGCAGTATATAAGCCTTGAGGTTGGTCTCCTCCTCGAATTCTTTGACGAAATACCTGTCGCTCCGGGCCAGCACCTTCCAGTCTATCCGCTTGAACTCGTCGCCCGGCAGGTAGGGCCGGTACTCGGCGAACTCCACCGAGAACCCGTGGTAGGGGCTCTTGTGCAGTCCGGTCAAAAAGCCTTCCACCACCATCCGGGCTTTCAGGTCAAGACGCTTGATCTGGGCCAGCAGCCGGGGGGACAGATTTAATTTGATGTCAGACATCTGATCCAGCCTTGGAATTACTGCGTTCGGTCTTCTTCTGCCGGTACACTATCCGGAATCCCGCAAGTGTCAGGAAGGCCAGGGAAGCTCCGCACCAAAAGAGGGCTGTCCGTTCCTGGTTCACCGAGCCGAAGGCAGGCAGCACCAGCTGGGCCAGGAACCCCAGGGTCAGGGCGCTGGCCACGAACCCGGCATCCAGGATGATATCCCGGGCCGAGAAGATCCGCCCCCAGATGGAGCGGTCCACCGACTCGTGGAACAGTGTGTTCTGGGCGGTCATCACCGGCTGCAGGAACACTCCCCCCAGGAAGGTAATGGCCAGCAGATGCCAGTAACTGGAGCTTTTGGCGAACAGCATCACCATCAGGCTTAAACCGAACAGCCCGCCGATGATGATGTGGCGGCGCGACAGTCGGTGCAGCAGGAACCCGGAGAGCAGGGCTCCGGTCATCATCCCCCCGCCCAGCAGGCCGCCCAGAAAGCCGACCCCGCTGGTCCCGGCCCCCACCCTCAGGTCCTTTTGGGCGATCACGATCACCAGGGGATACAGGCTGCCGCCGAAGATGGACACTAAAAACAGGGAAAAGGTTACGAAACGCACCTTGTGGTTTAAAAGATAGAGGTGCTTCAGTTCCGCCAGGTCGGTCTTGATGTTGCTCCAGCGCCTCTGCCACATCTTCATGAAACCTTCTTCCCTGGTGCGTTCCGGCAGGGTCTCGTGGGATTTGATCAGGGCCAGCGTCAGTAATGATGCCGCGAAGGACAGGCTGTCAAGGTAGAACCCTGCCTCCCATGGTTCGATGTGCAGGTGCTTCCAGAACTGCCCCACCACCAAGAGCCCCCCGCCCACGAATCCCAGCACCCCGGCCAGCTTGTTGATGAAGTCCATCACCGCATTAGCGGCGAATATCTTCTCCGGCGGCACCAGGTAGGGAATGTAGGAGACCCGGGCCGAGTTGGCGAACAGCACGAACAGGTAGTTCAGGCAGACCAGGGGAAAGAGCACGATCACCGTTCCGGTCAGCTTGATCAGCACCGGTATGGCCAGGATGATCAAGGCCCGGGCCCCGTCGGCCAGCATCAGCATGCGGCGCTTGGAGCGGCGGTCTATCAGCACCCCGATGAAAGGCCCGAACAGCAGGGCCGGCAGAGCGATGGCCACCGGGATCTGGGAATAGGCCAGAGGCGCCCGGGTGGTGAACTCGCCCACCGCCGCGATCAGGGCGATCTGGGCCAGGAAGTCTCCGAACTGGGAGATGAACTGCCCGGCAGAGAACAGGGCGAACTTGGGCTCGGCCAGGGCCGAAGCGAAATGTTTGGAGTGTTCAGGCATTTAATTTAGACGGGATTAATAGATAGTTTTGGCCTTTTTTGATAAAGCCTTAACATGATACAGATGAGCAGTGACCTTTTTATCGTCTTCAGAAGGATATTTATAGTCAAAATGCCCAGCCACCTGGGTGGATACTGTTCTGAAGAGGGTGCAAATGTTGAATAGCGATCGCCAAATATCCTCGAAGTCAGAACCGGAATAAGTTCTTGTCAATTGCTGCCACATCTCAGGTTCCAAATAATTTTTAAAATACTTCCCCATTTTGCCGGGATTTTTAGAAAATCCTGTTTTTATCCCGATATGCCATTCCAACATCTTCACCAGTTTCTCCCTGACCACATTGTCGAGCATATGCTTGGCATATACCAATTCATCCCGCCACAAGCCCTTGGCCACATATGGGCAGACCCACCAAAATTCATTGCAGCAATCAGCAAACTGTTTTTCCGATGGCGGCCGTGGCAGATAGTCAGCATCGCTTGGCAGGGGCAGAGTCTCAACGATTCCGTCCTTGTCTAGCAGTGAAATGCTTTGACTGTCTTTAGTAACCTTGTTGACCTGCGTAACATGACGAATACTGAGATCGATCCGGTTACCGTCAGCAAATTGCATCAGGTAAGTGTAATTCCCGTCACCAGCCGGTTGGGGATCTTCCATATCTTCGGGTGTCTGCAGAATCATCAGTTCGCCAAACCGCTTGATCCAATCATAATTTCGTCTGAACGGCATAACATCCGTAACAAGATAAACAATGTCATAATCCTGAAATATATCTTTGAGAGCATTGGGATTGGCGCGCGAACCATTCAGAATTACTGCACGAATACGGTCATCCTCATTAGCAGTATTTAGAATGAGGTCAAGTATTTCCTTTTCTGTTCTCATTTCTTGCCATTTATACCTGTATGTCCAAAGCCCCCAACCCCCCTCTTGGTTTTCTTTAGTGCCTTGGACTCAGTTAGCTTGGCCCTGACTACCGGGGATATGACCAGCTGGGCTATCCTGTCCCCGGGATTAACGGTGAAGGCCTTTGTCCCCATGTTTATCAGTATCACCCCCACCTCGCCCCGGTAGTCGGCGTCGATCGTCCCCGGCGCGTTGACGATGGAGATGCCGTGCTTCAGCGCCAGGCCGCTGCGGGGCCGCACCTGGCCTTCGTATCCCCCGGGTATTTCCAGGGCCAGCCCGGTGGGAACCAGTTTGATCTGGCGGGGCTTCAGGGATATAGGTTTTTCCAGCGCTGCGCACAGGTCCATCCCAGCGGCATGGGCGGTGGAATATTCCGGCAGGCGGGCCAGTCTGCTGAGCTTGACCAACTTAATTTGGGGTTTGATCATGAAGCGATGTCTCCTGGTTGTCCGGCGGCTGGGCCGGCGATCTCGTTTATCCGGTTTCGGTATTTCTGGTCCGGAGTATTTTTCACTAATACACCATATATCTTCAAAAGTTTTTCCTTCAGTTCTCCGGTAGGCTCTATCTGGTAAAGATGATACAGAGCCTCGGCCCGCTGCTCGTCATCAGGACATTCGCTTTCCAGTTTTTTAAGTTCATCGACCGCCTGTTCCTTGTTCTCGTATGATAACAGGCGGGCCTGCAGTATCCTGCAGCTCAGCGCCATGTCCTTGCGCCCCGCTTTCTCGGCGGAGGCCCGGGCCAGGCCGGCCAGTTCCGATGATTCCCGGGGATCGTTCTCTTTCAGGGCCAGCAGCGCGAAGTTGAGCAGCATGTCGCACAGGTAGTAATCTATGCCCAGCTGTCCGGCCTGCTCAACGGCGTCCCGGTAACTTTGCCGGGCCAGTTCTCGCCTGCCGGTGGCGAAATAGAGGTCGGCCAGCTTGCCGGTGGTGATCGCGACCGCCCGGCGGTCGCCCAGTTCGGTCATCACCCGAAGGCTTTCGAGGTAAAGCGCTTCCGCCTGGCTATAGCATCCCCGCTGTTTTTCCAACAGGCCCATGTTGATGCGGGTATAGGCCGCGCTCTGCCGGTCGCCCAGCTGCACGGTCAGCTCCAGCCGGCGTTGGTACATCTCCAGGGCCCGGCTGAAATCCCCCCGGTCGTGGTGGACCGTTCCCATGTTACCATAGCTGTAGCTGGCGGTGGAGCGGTCGCCGATCCTGGCCGCAATCTGCAGGGCCTTCTCGAAATGCTCCAGTGCCTCCTCATACCTCCGCATTTCCTTGTAACACAAGCCCTGGTTATTGAAGGCCGAGGCCAGATTCATAAGGTCCCCTGTTTCCTCGGAGATGGTCATCTCCTGCCGGTAGCATTCCAGGGCCTTGGAGTAATTGCCCTGGCTTTTGTAGGCGATGCCCAGATTACCCAGGGCGTGGCTGAACTCTGCCCGGTCCCTGTTCCGCCTGGCCAAAGCGGCGGCGGCGGCAAAGAACCTCTGGGCCCGTTTGAAGTTTCCCTGGTACGCATATACCACGCCGTGGACCCTCAGCACCGGGGCCAGCCGGGCCCGGTCACCCAGGTCCAAGAAGATGCTCTGGGCGCTCTCGACCAGGTCGTTGGCTTCTTTTATTTTTCCCCGGTTGACTATCAGCTTGGCCAGGTCGGCCCGGGCCTCGGCCGAGAGCGCCGGGTCCCCGGCGGACATCTCCATATTGTTCCGGTAAAGAGCCTCAGATCTTTCCCAGCCGCCGCTGGCGTAAAGCACTTCAGCCTTGCGCCTGATCAGGGAATAAGGCCAGTATAGCGGAGCGCTGCCGCGCCTTGTCCAGACGGCCTGTCTTTTATATCTTTTCGGCAAAACGTGCGGTTTTTTAAGATTCGTGCTGTGCTGTTCCCGGAATTTTGTAAAAAATAAGGGCCGGGATTTTACTCCCGACCTTTTTCATTGTTAAAGTTTTACCTTCTCCCGTTGTAGGCCTTGACCCCCAGGGCCAGTAGCTGCATGGCTTTCTTGAGGTCGGCCTCTTTTAGGACATAGGCGATCCGGATCTCCTGCTTGCCCTTGGCCGGGTCGGCGTAAAAGCCATCGCCCGGGGCCACCATGGTGGTGGCTCCCTGGTGGGAAAAGTCGGTAAGCATCCACTGGGCGAACTTGTTGGAATCGTCTATCGGCAGCTGGGGCATAATGTAGAATGCCCCCTTGGGCTTGGTGAACACCGCCCCCTCGATCCTGGCCAGCTCGTCGCAGACGATGTCCCGGCGGTGCTGGTATTCGTTCACCATCTTCTTCAGGTATTTGTGGATGTTCTTGTATCCGGCGATGGCCCCCACCTGCTCGATGGTGGGCGGGCAGAGCCGGGCCTGGCCCAGCTTAAGCGCGGCCTGCATGATGTGGGGATTGCGGCTGACCAGGCAGCCCACCCTGGCCCCGCAGGCCGAGAAGCGCTTGGAGACGGAGTCCAGCATGATGGCCCGGTCCTCGGCCCCCTTGATGTGCAGGATGCTGGTGTGGTAGCCCCCGTCGTAGATGAACTCCCGGTAGACCTCGTCGGCCAGCAACCAGAGGTTCTTCTCTTTGGCCAGTCCGGCCAGCATCTCCAGGTCGGAACGGGAAAAGACAGCACCGGTGGGGTTGTTGGGCGAGCAGAACAGGATGGCCTTGGTCTTCTTGGTGATCCGTTTGGCGAATTCGGCCTTGCTGGGCATGCCGAAACCATCCTCCACGTCGGTGGGCACCGCCACCAGCTTGATGTCGGCCATGCTGGCAAAGCCGTTGTAATTGGTGTAAAAGGGCTCGGGCACCAGCACCTCGTCGCCGGGGTCGCCCACCGCCATCAGGGCGAACACTATGGCCTCGGACCCGGCGGTGGTCACCATGATGTCGTCGACCGAGAGCATGACATCCAGCTTTTCGAAATAGCGCTTGATCTCCTGACGCAGCTCCGGCAGGCCCAGGCTGGGCCCGTAGGCCAGCACTTCCTCCCGGAAGTTGCGGACCGCGTCCATGATCTCCCTGGGAGTGACGATGTCGGGCTGGCCGATGTTCAGGTGGTAGACCTTTGTTCCCCTGGCCTTGGCCTGGTCGGCCAGCGGCACCAGCCGGCGGATGGGCGAAGCCTGCATGGCCGCCGAGCGTTTGGACGGCATCAGCTCGGCCTTCTTGGCTTTTGACTTGGCAGACATGATGTTTCCCCTATATATATATTTACAGTTTACAGTTATCCGTTTGCCGTTGACCGTTCGTTGTTCAATATTAATTGTTTAAAGTTGTTCCTGCAGCCGAGCCAGGGAATATTTCTTCTGGTTCAACGGCCCCAGGATGGCCGCCCCCAGTTTCTGCGGCTGGAGCAGATCCCGAGCCATTTGGCGCACCTGGTCTACCGTTACCCGGTCTATCAGGACCGCTGTCTCCTCCGGGGTCAGATAGGGCTCGTGGTGCAGGGCCATCTTGGCCAAACGCATCATCCGGTTGGAGGTGCTCTCCATCCCCAGGAACAGGCCGCCCTTGAGCTGCTCCCTGGCGTTGTCCAGTTCGGCCCGGGAAACGGGATTCCTGGACATCTGCCGGATCTCTTTGAGCGCCATGGCCAGGGCCTGGTCCGTCTTGTCGGGAGACACCCCCAGATAGACCCCCAGCACCCCGGTATCCCGGTAAAGATCGGTGAAGGAGAAGACCGAGTAGGCCAGCCCGCTTTGTTCCCGGATTTTCTGGAACAGCCGGGAGCTCATGCCCCCGCCCAGGATGGTATTAAGGACCAGAAGGACATAGCGCCGGGGATCGCTGGTGGCCAGGGCCGGCACCCCCAGGCAGATGTGGGCCTGGGATATCTTGCGGGACAGCATCTTTAAAGAAGGCTTGAAATCCGGGACAAAGGGCTTGACCGCCAGCTGCTGCCTTTGGGCCGGGCCGGGGAAATATTTTTCCAGCATCCGGCAAAAACCACGGTGATCCACCTGGCCGGCCAGGGACACCATCATGTGGGGCGGCCGGTAGCATTCCCGCCAAAAGTTTTTAACCCTGAGGGCGGTGAACTCCCGGCAATTTTCCCGGGAGCCGAGGATGGGAAAGCTCAAGGGGTGCCCGTCGAACATGGCCTCGGCAAAAAGCTCGTACACCAGGTCGTCCGGGGTGTCTTCCACGCTCTTGATCTCCTCGGCGATCACCATCTTCTCCCGGGCCACGTCCCGGGGATCGAACTTCAGGTTGGTGACTATGTCGGCTATCAGCTCCAGGGCTAGGGCCTGGTGGCGCTGCTGGACCCGGGCGTAAAAACAGGTCTCCTCCTTGGAGGTGAAGGCGTCCAGGTGCCCGCCCACCGATTCCAAGCATAGGGCGATGTCCCGGGCGCTCCGGGTCTTGGTGCCCTTGAAGGCCATGTGTTCTATGAAGTGGCACATCCCCCGGGAGGCTGGGAACTCGTCGCGCGAGCCCCGGGACAGCCACAGCCCCACCGCGATGGAGGCGGCCCCGGGAATGTTCTCGCTGACCGCGGTCAGTCCGGAAGAGAGGATGGTTTTATGGTGCTGGGTTTTGATCTTCTGCATCCTACCGCACCTTGATGTCCTTGACCCGCAGCTGCAGCTTCTTGCGGCCCTGCCACTCGTTCTCCTCCAGCACAAAGGCCAGATCCAGGCTGCAGTCCCGGTCCTCCAACTCGTCCAGAAGGTCGCCGAAGGAAAAACCGATGGTGTCGAATATCTTCTGGTTCTGCTTGACCTTGAATTTCAAATGATTCTTGCCCACGATGTAGGGCGTGCCCACCACCCTCAGTTGGTCCGAGACCAGCACCGGATGGCGGTTGCCCGGGCCGAAGGGGGCGAACAGGGAAAAGCTCTGGGCCGTTTCCAGGTCTATGGAGTCCAGGTCAACCTCGGCATCCAGGGTCTGGCTGGGGATCATATCCTCTGGGCTCAATACCTCATCGGCATACTTGTTGATGTCGGTCCGGAACTGGGGGATGCTCCCGGCATCGATCGACAGGCCGGCCGCATATTTGTGCCCCCCGAATCCCAACAGGTGCTGCTGGCATTCCTTGAGGGCCTGGTGCAGGTGAAAGGCGGTGATGGAGCGGGCCGAGCCCTTGCCCTTGTCGCCGTCCACCGCGATCAGGATGGTGGGCCGGTAAAAGGCCTCCACCAGCCTTGAGGCCACTATCCCGATCACCCCCTGGTGCCAGGTGTCGGAAGACAGCACTATCACCCGCTCCTTGTTGAGATTGACCTGCTGCTCCACCATTTCCATGGCTTCGTTCAGGATCAGCTCGTCTATCTCCTTGCGCTTGCGGTTCTCCTCGTCCAGCGATCTGGCGATGGTAAAGGCCTCATCCTGGTTTTCGGTCACTAAAAGTTTTAAGGCCAGGTCGGCCGTGCCTATCCGGCCGGCGGCATTTATCCGGGGAGCCACCACGAAGACTATCTGGCCGGAATCCATCGGTTTGCCGGACAACCCGGTCACCTCCAGCAGGGCCCTGATGCCCGGCTTGCTGCTGTTCTTGATCCGCTCTATCCCGAACTTGGCCAGCACCCGGTTCTCGCCGGTCAGGGGGACGATGTCGGCGATGGTGCCCAGGGCCACCAGGTCCAGGTGCTGCTCCAGCGAAGCATCCTCCATTCCCAGACGGTGGTACAGGGCCTGCATCAGCTTGTAGGCCACCCCCACCCCGGCCAGTTCCTGGTAGGGATAGGTGCTGTCATTCCGCTTGGGATCCAGCACGGAGACCGCTTCCGGCAGGCGGTCCTTGGTCTCGTGGTGGTCGGTGATGATGCAGTCTATCCCCAAGCTTTTGGCCAAACGCACCTCCGGGTGGGCGGTGATGCCGCAGTCCACCGAGATGATCAGTTTTACCCCCCGGCGCTGTGCCTCCTCCACCCCCGAAGCCGAGATGCCGTAGCCCTCCTGGATCCGGTTGGGGAGATACCAGGAGACCTCGGCCCCCAGAGAAAACAGACTGCGCCACAGCAGGGCCGTGCCGGTGATCCCGTCCACATCATAGTCGCCGTAGATCATTATCTTCTGCCGGGCGGCCAGAGCCTCTTCTATCCGGGCCACTGTCTTTTCCATGCCGTTCATCAGATACGGGTCATGGAGATCCTTCAAGGTGGGGCGCAGGAACTGCCGGGCCTCGGGCCCGGTGGTGATCCCCCGGGCCACCAGCAGCCGGGCTATGATGGCCGGCACTTCCAGCGAAGCGGCAATTTTATTGACCAGTCCGGTCTCCACCGGCTGGGGATAGATCCAGTTTTTTTCCATTAAGCAAAATACTTTTTTGAAATTACAGTTTATGGTAACCGTTTAGACTGTTGCCCTCAGTTACCATTATTGGCCACATAAAGCATGCCCTGAGTGAAATCGAATGGGCACATAAATCACAAAAAAAATATGCTTCATGAATTATATTATTTTTTGTGCCGTTTTCCGCCACCGCAAGCAAGTTCATATAGGCGGATCCGCCTGTGGCGTGAGTGGCTAAATTATAAGAGTTCGAATGATAACCCTAAGCTAGGACAAAAACGGACAGGATCTGTAAGCCGAGTTCTGTATCCACCCTCCCGAAGGAGTGAGGACGATGATCATCTGTCTGCCCCCCGCCAAAGGCTGGGGGATCAAGCGACCTACCCTTCCGCTTTACGGCCGGACCGGCCTTCTTAAAGCCCTGCCACAAGGACAAGGCTTTGGCGGCGGAATCTATTTGGTCTTGCTCCGGCAGGGGTTTGCCTGGCCCCGGACATTGCTGACCGGGCGGTGAGCTCTTACCTCGCCATTTCACCCTTACCCCGCCAATGGCGGGGCGGTATATTTTCTGTGGCACTTTCCGTCCCCGCCGCATTACCGGCGAAGCCCCCGGTATTCCCGGGGCTGCCTGTCCTCCGGAGCTCGGACTTTCCTCCCCCCGCCAAAGGCGGGGAGCGATCACCCGATCCTGCCCGTTTTCCTCCTGTATATTGTGATTTCTTAGGATCTCTCTGGCTACTGGCGACGAACTACAGTGTACCCATATGGGCTTCCATGCAGAGATGCCCAACCTTTAATTATAAGTCTTCCTTTGCGACTTTGTCAATGGCGATATTGGACAGCCGGTCGGCCAGTCGGTTCTCGGCCCGGGGCACGGCCTTGATCTCCCATTTCTGGAACTTTTCCAGCAGTGCGTGGGCTTGGGTGAAATACTTTTTCAGGCGGGGTTCCTTTATCTTGTACTCCCCGGTGATCTGTTTGGCCATCAGTTCGCTGTCGGTCTGGATCAGGATCCGGAGATGTTCCCGTTCCAGGGCCAGGGTCAAGCCCATCACCAGCGCCTGGTACTCGGCTTCGTTGTTGGTGGCCTTACCCAGGTACATGGTCTTTTCGGCCAAGGAACGCCCCTGGCTGTCCAACAGGGCTGCGCCGGCCCCGGCCGGTCCGGGGTTGCCCCGGGCCGCCCCGTCCACCGCCAGGGTCACAATGTCCACCCCGGTCTCTTGTTCTATCTTGTCGGCCAGGGCCACCAGTGCTTCTTTCAGGTCTGTGCGGCTGCAGCCCTCATCCTCGGCCACCTGCGAAAGGTGGTGGTCGTTGGCTATCTTGCGCAGTACCACTGAAAGCCTGGCCGACATCTTGTTCTGTTTTTTGACCATGTTCCCTCCTTGACCTGATGATAAATATTTTAAAGTTCTGAAGAAAGGTTTTACATCTATAAGGAAGCCATTAAAGCAGGATATTTATCTTACACCCATAGGTTTGGATAAAGCCCTGTCAAGTGAATCGGTGTTTTAAGCTGCGGGTATCATTCAACTGACGCTCATGACTATGTCTGCGAAGATCGGCGGCCCGTAACGTTCCCCTGTCATATACCTTCCTGGGACCACACCAGGATCCGGCCGCAGGTCTCGCAGGTTATCAGCTTCTCCATTTTCCTGATCTCGTTTATGAACTGGGGAGGCAGGCTGGCAAAGCAGCCTCCGCAGGAGGCCCCGCTGACCGGGACCACCGCGGTCCCGGGCCGCCCCTGCATGATCCGGTGATAGACCGAGGCGATCTCCGCCGGCATGGTTTTGACCACCGTTTCCCTCTGAGTCAGCAGGCCGGTCAGCCTGGCTTCCATCATGGCCAGTTCATCCAGCAATGTTTTCCTTTTGCCGTCCAGGGCCTTTTTTAGCAGATCATACTGCCGGGAGAACTCCTTTTCCTGCAGGGCCAGGGCATCCAAATGCTCCATCTCCAGCAGTATTTTTTCCTCAATTCCGGAAATATTCACCTTGCCCTGCTCTATCTCCTGCTGCATGGCGGTGTATTCCTTGTTGGTCTTCACCTGAGGCAGTTGAACGTACAGTTTTTTTAATGCGGCTGTGGCGGACTCCAGATCCAGCTCCCCGGCTTTTTTAACCTTGGCGCTCTCGGCCAGCTTTTGCCCGACCTCCCGCATGGCTCCGGCCCCCTCCTGTTCCCGGAGATTGAGCTCGTTCAGCTCCAGAGGGATGGCCTCCAGCCGCTGTCTGGCCGCATAGACATCGGAATCCAGCACCTGGATCCGGCAAATGGTCTTAAGCTCTTCTTTCATTGTCAGCCGTATGTTTTAAATTAAAAAGGTGCGCCTGGCAAACTACGCCAAAACGCACCGGTTATAAGGCATCGGCCCCGGTTTTCTGCCTGCCGGAACTGCTTTAAAAGACCTGATTATGTTAAGTTTTATCTGCATTTTGGATTATTTTATCCTTTCCATTTTAGCACCAACGGCCTGGTTTGTCAATTTAAAAAAGCCGAAAATATACGCAAAACAATTGGCCTATAGGTGAACAAAACAAGCCACCGGCGGTATTTTGCTATCGGAGGTTTTTGATTTCTGAAATGGTGGGGGATAAAGGACCCTCTGCCGGCTGCCAGCCGTTTATGCCACGCGACGGCAGACACAATCGGCCAAAGCTGCCTATTCAATATGAACCTATGGCGTCGGACGATCCGCCGACGGCGGAACGCTTGCCTCACCATATGCGATGGCTCTAACCAAAACAGAAAAGACCGAAGTCTAAAAAGATTTCGGTCTTTTTTCTATATGGTGGGCGATACAGGATTCGAACCTGTGACCTCTTCCATGTCAAGGAAGCGCTCTAACCAAAACTGAGCTAATCGCCCTTATTTTATTATGCCTTCGTCATCCTGAGAAGACCCGCTTGTTTTGCTACCGATTCCCATATTTTTGACCATTTAGCATGTTTCGCGGGCAATATGTGGTTGGTCCTACCTCTACAAGTAATTATACAATATCTCTTGTAATCTTGTAAAGCAATTTTTACAGCGGCTTTTCTTTTTTTGCCTTCCGCAGAATGAAAGTTTCCAGCGTCTTCAGGTCCTCGGAATAGACCTGCAGGAACTCCACCCCCACGTTGTATCCGGCTTTGGATTTCTGGCAGCGGGCCACCCGGGCTATGGCCGCCATCTCCACCGGCTTGCCGGAACGGAGGAAATTGATCCGCATCTGCAGCACCTCGTTGGCCGGCAGTTTCCTGGCCGAGGAGAACAGCACTCCGCCGGTGCTCAAATTCTTGGCCCGGGCCGGTTTCAGACCTTTGACATCCAAAACCCCCTCCTTGAGGGCCTTGAAATGGACCTTGATCTCCAGCGGCAGGCGCAGGAACCTCCGCCTTTCGGAACTGCTTTGGGCTGCGATCATAATTTTATTCCCTCAATGCTTAACAGTTTTTTCTTCAGGCCGATGCCCCCGGTAAATCCGCCCAGCTTGCCCGAGGAGGAGATCACCCGATGGCAGGGGATGATGATGGGCAGGGGATTGGCCCCCACCGCCTGGCCCACCGCCCGGGAGGCCTTGGGCCGCTTGACCTCCCTGGCCAAAGACCCGTAGGTGGTCAGCTGGCCCGGCAGCAGTTCGGATAACTTCCCCCAGACGGCCCTTTGGAATTTAGTGCCGGACCGGATGTCGGCGGTAAAGACAAACTTGACGGGAAGGCCTTTGAAGTAAGCGTCCAACTGTTTTGCGATAGGTTTAAATCGCTTCTCAGATCTTTCCGGTCTGGTACCGGCAAAATGCCTTTTCAACATCCCGTCAAAAGACTTTTTGGTAAAGCACAACGCCACCAGGCCTTTTGAACTGCCCAGCAGATGCAGCGGCCCCAAAGGCGACTGGTAAACTGTATAAAAGTATTCCGGGATGGATTTCTTCATTTTGGATTTCCATTATTATTTTACACCGGGGTTTTATTTGGAAATTAAATCCGTGAAATCATGTTAATCCTGTCTGGTCCGTAGAAATAAAACCACTTCCTCAAATCCTTTTCAGGAATATCCGGGCCGCGCCCCAGCTGCCCAAAGCCCCCAGCACCAGCCCGAAACCGAACAACAGGGCCGATTCCCTTAAGGTAAAGAATCTCAGCATCCCGAACTGGGAGGACACCAGCCTCCAGCCGGCAAAAAGCATGATCAGCCCGATCAGGCTGCCCAGCGCCCCCTGCAGAAAACCCTCCAGCACAAAGGGCCGGCGGATGAAGCCGTCGGTGGCCCCCACCAGCCTCATGATCTCGATGGCCGGGCGCCGGGCGTACAGGGTCAGGCGGATGGTGTTGAAGACGACGATCAGCACCGCGGCGCTGACTATGATCAGCAATGAAAGATCGATGGCCACCAGCAGGCTGCCGATGCGGTACAGCTTGACCAGCCAGGATTTGCCGTATTCCACCTCTTCCACCCCCGGCAGTTTGGCTATTTCCCCGGAGATCAGGGCGATGGCCTGGGGATTCTGGCGGTCGGGGCTCAGCGACACCTTGAATGACCGGGGCAGGGGGTTGTTCTCCAGCACCTCCAAAAAATCGCTGGCCGCGCCCATCTCCTGGCGGAACTCGTCCAGGGCGTCCTGTTTGGAGAGGTAGTTGACCTGGCCGATCCCCTCCATCCCTTCTATCAAACGCTTGGCGGCGTTGATCTCCCGCATCTCCGCGTTGTCGCTGATGAAGGCCTGTATCTGGAACTTGCCCTTCATGCTGCTGACGGCGCTCATGAAATTGAGGGTCACCAGCAGAAAGGTGCCCAGCAGGAAAAGGGCCGCTGTGATGCTGGAGACGGAGAGCAGGCTTAGCAGCTTGGCCCGCTGCATGCCAGAGATGGCTTCCCGCCAGTAGTAACGGATATTCAAAGTTTAGAACCCTTTAATTTACTTAACGAAATCACTGAAATTATGAGAGCACTGAATTATTTTATTCCGGTATACATTTTAAAAATATTTCCCCATTCCGTGTTTCCGTGGTTGGCCAATGTCACAGCATTTTACCGCTTTTTGCTCCTTAAAGCAATACCAAATTAACCTGGATAAATATGGCTCTTTACGAAAACAATTCTCAGTTATATTGATTGATTTGCCCAGTTTTAAATAATCTGCGTAAATCTGTGTAATCTGTGGATAGTCCCCCTCGTTCACTTCATCGGACGGATGCGGAGCTCGATCTGCTTTTCATCCTTCAGCAGTTCCGGCAGGCCCGTAAGGTCCGTGTCCCCGTAATGGTAGGGGTAAACGACCTTCGGTTTGAAATCTTTGACCGCCTGGACCAATTGCTCCGGGGTCATGGTGTAGGGTTGGTTCATGGGAAGGAAAGCGATGTCGATGTCCTTGAGCTGCGCCATCTCCGGCGTGTTCTCGGTGTCCCCGGCCAGGTAGATATTTCTGCCGCCGATAGTCAGCACGTATCCGTTGTCCCGTCCTTTGGGGTGGAACTTGTCGCGGCCGGCGGTGGTGTTGTAGGCCGGTATCGCTTTGATCTTGATGCCATGGATGATGGCGCTGTCGCCTTGCTCCAGCGCCTGCCCGGACTTGAGAAGATTGCGGGCGGCATTGTTCAGAACCACCGCCGTGCCCTTCTTGGTGGTGGCAGCAATGGCCTGGGTGTCAAAATGGTCGTGGTGTTCGTGGGTGACCAGGATCAGGTCGGCTTTGGGAATCTTCTTGTAATCGGCGAACTCGCTGGTGGGGTCAACGTGGATGACTAGGCTCTTGTACTTTATCATTATTGTGGCGTGGCCGATGAAGTAGATGGTCAGCGGGCCGTCGCTGGTCTCGATGGTGTCGCTGGGGAACTGGGCCAGCGGATCGGCGGAGAAGGTGCTTGCCAAAGCTAACAGCAAATAGGATGCGATCGCGGTTTTCATGATGGCCTCCTTTTATCTTTTAATTTCACGGATCATTAAGCGGTTGGGATTTTCATCATCTTGTGGCCAACATAGGGGGTTATCAACGATATAACGTCTTATTTTATTGTATGATTTATCATTGCGGATGACGTGCTCGTAAAACCGGCTCTGCCAAATGGCTGGTTCGTTTTTTGCCCGAACAACATTAATTTGTCTGGTTACCGCAGATTTATAGGATCGAACAATTGTTGACAATGACCCTGCCTGAGGTTTTCCAAACGATGCGCCTGATGGTAGGGACACGGCATGCCGTGTCTCTGAAGGGGGTTCGATAATTATAATAGTGCCATGAATGTGATTTGGCATTATGATATATTCGCCCAATAGAACATTTGTAAAATGTTGTGGTATTTCTCGCCAGGATTTGTCCGCGATCTCTCCATGTCCGTTCAATTCCATCCGGCTGTTAACGATTTTACCGAAAAGGCATGATCTGCCGTGGGTGCAGATTGTTATGAAATATGCGCCTTCCTGGGAATAATCATATTCCGGCAGGCGGATGGATTTTCTGTGGAATTTAGGGTTGTTAATAGACATATCGTTGTAATTGGCAATTCCCCATAGGACACGGCATGCCGTGTCCCTACAGTTATCTGACGTCCTCCTCCCTACATATCCTGTCCCGGGCAATGGCATACGAGGCCTGCTGGATATAAGCCCGCAGATACTCAAACATTTTCCCGGCTTCTTCCGGCTTCGCTGTTTGCAGGTCATTCTTAAATGCACCGTCGTTCCTGTGATTATACAAGCCGTTGATCTTCTCCAGGTCGCTGACCAAAACCAGCCGGTCGTCGAAAACGGCGAACTCCGCCCCGTGGCGCACCACCGCGTAATGCTCCTTTTTGCCGGAGATCAGCGAACTGCCCATGGAGGCGTGGGTGGTAGAGAGGTTCAGCAGGTCCAGAAACGTGGGCATAATGTCCACCTGCGAACCGATGCCGTCCTCCCGGGCCGGCGCCAGGCCTTGAGGCCGGTAGATCAACAACGGCACCTGGAAGATGGAGGCAAAGTCGTTGCGCATGGAATGGTAGGGATGGTCGCCGGTTATTATGAATACTGTGTTTTCATACCAATCCTGGTTCCGGGCTTGTTCAAAAAACCTTTTAAGACTGTAGTCGGAATATCGCAAAGCCCGCCGGAACCTGTCATCATCCTTGAACTTTGAAAACAAAGCTTCGCGGTAACTTGGTATCTTGAGGGGATCATGCGGCGACAGAGAGAAGATCACCGAGGCGAATGGTTTCTTGAAACTGTTCATCCGCGACAGGGCGTCCAAAAAGAACTCCTCGTCGTAAACCCCCCAGGTGCCGTCCTGCAGGGAGTCGGCCAGTCCGGGAAAGTCCTCCTTGCCGTAGTATTTCTGGAACCCGGCGGTGCGGGCGTAGGCGTCAAAGCCCATGGAGCCCACCTTGGCCCCGTGATGGAACGAGGTGGTGTAGCCCCGCTTTAACAGGATGTGCCCCAGCCCCAGCACCCGGTTCATCTCGGCCCGTGAGCCGATGAAAGAGTTGTTGTTGTAGAAGGCCGGGATGGATGTCAAAATGGCCGGCACCGCCTCCAGCGAACGCTGAGAGTTGGCCATGAAGTTGGTGAACAGCAGACCTTGGACGGCCAGACTGTCGAAGAAGGGCGTGGCGCTTGGCCTGCCCGGGGCCGAGCCCACCTGCCCGGCCGACCAGCTTTCCATGATGAAGATCACCAGGTTCAGCTTCTTCTCAGGACTCGGGAATTGCTTTTGTCTTAAGAAGGGATACTCCCGGTCCGCCATTGTTTCATTGGGGTCGCGGAGCATCGTCTCCACCAGTTCCTGAGCCTGCTCCCGGGGCATGAACTGGAATTCCGCCAGCTTGGGCTGGCTAAGGCTGCGCAGCACGGTGAAGGTGGAGTTGAGGGCCAGGTAACCCGCCGCCCGGCTCTCGCTAAAGAAGGCGTGATTCTGCCGGATGGGCTTGGACTGCAGGCCGCCCCGGATCCCCAGCACCGCCAGCCCGACGATCAGGACCAGGCTTAGGGATTCGGTGAATGGGTTGAATTTATAAACTATCTTTTTATCCAGCCGGGTAAAGAATTTAAGGCTGGAGTATATGAACAAACCAGAGAGCACTGCTAAAAGCAGGAACAGCGGCCAGTAACCCCGGACCAGGCTGGGAACCATGTCCATCGTTTCGCGGGGCATGGCAAACAGCTCGAACATCAGGCGGCGCTGGGTGAAGGCGTAATAGCCGTAATCGGTCAGGTTGACGATGAAGCCCGGCATGTTCACCAGCCAGAAAAGCGCCAGCATTGTTTTGGAATACCATTGATACCTCCCGGGGAACCCCGGCAGGTTGTACAACAGCAAAATGACCCCGTTCAGCATCAGCAGGGCCGAGAGGTCGAAGCGCAGGCCGTAGACAAAGGCCCACAACACCTGCCCGGCCGGCACGCCGGCAAAGTACTGGCGGTTGGCGACCAGGAACCCCAGCCGCAGGAGTTCATAGCAGACTAACAGGTATATGAACCCAGCCAGGCTGATTTTAAGCGGCTTTGGGATAATCTTCATTTCAATCTGTAAAAGCTTTTTTTGCTGCTTTGGTCTTAAATAGTTTTACTTTTTGAGAGCTGGACTCTAAAAATCTGAATAGCTTATTAGCTATTTGGGGAACTTGTGTACCACTTGTGCATATACTATCATTTTGCATATAAACCTTCAAATTATAAAATGGGCCAGAACTAAAAACCATGATCTCATCAACCTTCTTGCCTGTGTTGTCGTAGTAGCTATAGGCTGGATTTAAATTAACCTTTCGTAAAGCACTATGTTTCAAGCATATTTTAAGAGCTTCAAAAAGCGAATCCTCCATTATGCCTTGATAATACCCTTTTTGTGCCTTGTTATCTACACTATGATAATAGTAATTTCTGTTTTTATCTATTATCATTTGAAAATGAATATCATACCAATCTGAGTAATCCTTTGAAAAATATATTTTATCAAACGCAACAATAGACGAATCGTAATAGTGGTCGGATTTATAATATGTAAATGATTCCGTGCTGTCGATCAAATATTTGTCAAGAATTGTTGTCCCCCATTCAATGCCAACTGGCCGGAAAGGCTTAAGGACAATAGAATCAGCATTTTGTGATTGGATTATGAAGCCGTAGCCACGCGTATGATTCAATGTATCGGCCGTTGTTAAATAATGTTCATATATTAGCAGGCTATCGTTGCTTGTTGAATATTTATAGTCAGATTCATCTGACAGAATACTGTAAGACGCTAATGTATCATTAAACGATAAACATTCAAGATGATTACCAACCCATGTCGTTCCTTTCAACTCAAAAGCAGTAATCAACGCAAACGATCTAACGAGAAGTAATATGACAACAAAATATTTTTTCATGATAGTACCTGTTTAATTATTATTCTTTGCTTCCGATGATTTATATTCTTCCGCCAGCTCCACATAGTGCCTGGCGCTGGCCCTGATCTTCTCCACCGCCTCTTCCGGCAGCTGCCGCTTGACCTCGGCCGGCATGCCCATCACCATGGAGCGGGGCGGGATCTGCTGGCCTTCCTTGACCAGGGCCCCGGCCGCGACCACCGAACCGGCCCCGATCCTGGCCCCGGACAGCACCGTGGCCCCCATGCCTATCAGGCAGTCGTCCTCTATCTTGCAGCCGTGCAGGATGGCCCCGTGCCCCACCGTCACCCGGTCGCCGATGATGGTGGCGCAATCGCCCAACCCCCGGTCGTTAAGGTCCACGTGGATCACCGTGTTCTCCTGGATGTTGGTCTCCTTGCCGATGCGGATGTGGTTGATGTCCGCCCGGATGGCCACCCCGTACCAGATGCTGGCTCTTTCACCGATCTCCACATCGCCGATTATGACCGCGGTTTCAGCCACGAAGGCGGCGGGGCTGATCTTGGGAGTTTTAGCTTTGTAGGGTTTTATCATTGCTTTATCGCTTTATTATTCTGTTTCTCTTACGTTTATAACTTTTAAACCTTTTGAATATTTCAAACCTATTTATAGTCCCAACTCTTCAGATATCCCTTGCATCGCCTTTAAGCACTTCTCCACAAATTCCTCCAAACTCAGCCCCAGCCTGTCGCAGGTCTGGATCTGCTCCCGGTTAGCCCCGGCAGCAAAACGCTTTTCCTTGTAGCGCTTCATGATGAACGGCACGTCCACATTGGCCAGTTTCTTGCTGGGGTGCATCAGGGCCGCGGCCACTATCAGCCCGGTCAGGGAGTCCGCCGCGTACAGGGCGTAATCCATTTTCGACTTGGTCTCCACGTGCCCGGGGTGGGCCCGGATGCAATAAATGACCTCGTTCGGGATGCCCCTGCCCTCCAGCATTTGGGCGGTGACCTTGCCGTGGTTGGGGAAATCGTTCACCGTCTGGTCGTAATCAAGGTCGTGCAGCAGGCCGGCCAGGCCCCACTGGTCTGCGTCCTCGTTGAAATGCGCGGCCAGCTCCCGCATGCAGGCCTCGGCCGCCAGCATGTGTTTCTGCAGGTTTTTGTTGGGGATGGTCTGCTCCAGCAGGGCTTTTGCTTCATCGCGTTGCATGATGTTCTCCGTGAATTTGTTTTTATTTTACTACAGAAGGCACAAAAGACTAAAAAAGATTGTTTTCAGCATACAGAGATTATGCGCTTTTTGTGCATTTTGTGGTTAATTGAATCCCTGCTTGACTTCTTTGTCCCGATGTAAGATAATTCACCCATGCGCAGACTGACCAACAAAATAAAACGCCTGATCATCTGGGGTCTGTTCCTGCTGGCGGCCTATGTGCTGGCCTCGGTGGCCTGGGACATGCTGCATCTGCCGCAGATAGACGGGCTAAAGACCAGGAACCCAAAGACCACCGCCCTGATGGAACAGCGGAGAAGAGAGGCCCGGGCCAAGGGGCAGTCTTTTTCGCCCAACCAGGAGTTCGTGCCCTACGGCCAGATCTCGCCTTATCTGAAGAACGCTGTGCTGGTAGCCGAGGACGCCGGCTTTTTCTCCCATCAGGGGATAGACTACGCCGAGGTCAGGGAGGCCATCAAGGCCGACTGGAAGAAGAAGCGCTGGGCCAGGGGGGCTTCCACCATCACCATGCAGCTGGCCAAGAACCTGTATCTATCAACCTCCAAGAGCCTGACCAGGAAGATCTCCGAGGCGGTGCTGGCCAGCAGAATGGACGGCTGCCTGAGCAAGGTCAGGATTTTTGAGCTGTACCTGAATTACATCGAATGGGGTCCGGGATTGTTTGGGTGCCAGGCGGCTTCGCGCTTTTACTTCGGCTGTGAGGTTTCGCAACTGACGCCGGAGCAGGCCGTCAGAATGGCTTCGATCATCATCAATCCCCGGAGATACGGGCCCTTTGCCGACAGCAAGCGGATGACCACCCGCCGTAAATGGATCGCCCGGAAGATGCTGGAATACGGGCATTTGACCCAGGCGGAACACGATGCCTTGGGTTTTTAGAATTCACCGACGGAGCTTCTCCAGTTCTTTCTCCAACTCATCGGCCCTTTCCCGGAACTCGGCCTTGGGAATGCTTTCATAGGCCTTCCGGTACAGCTCCCTCCCCCTGATCCCGTGGTCAGGGTTTTTTGTTATCTTGAATAGCTCGTAGTAGATGGCGGCCTGTTCGCTTTCACCGGGTGTCTTCGACAACAATTCCCGGAGGGCTTGGGCAGAAGCATCGGGGCTGGGCCGGGTGGCCGCGTCCAGCAAAGCAGCGGAAAAGACATAATCAGGGCTCCCCAGTTCACCGGCCAACTGCCGTCCCTCTTCCAGCAAAGTCCTGCAAGACGCTTTATCATTCTGCCTTCGCCGCAGTTCGGCGAACGACAGCAGCGATTCGCAAAGCTGCCCCAGGGCGGATATCTCGCTGCTGATCTCTATCGACTGCCGGTAAAACGCCGCCGCCTTCTCCCATTCACCCTGATCCCGGTAGATGTCGGCCGTGTTGCCCAGGGAAAGGCACAGGATGGGCTTGTTCCCCAGCTTCCGGGCGATATCGGTCTGGACGGCATAGTCTTTAAGGGCGTTTTGCCTGTCACCCATCAGGGCAAAGGTCACTCCCCTGTTGCCTTCGGGATTGCTCAATCCGCTGATGTCGCCCAACTCGCGGAAGATCCCTGAGGAGGCCTGAAAATCGCTGATGGCCTGCTGGTATTTGCCCAGCAGATTGTAGATAATTCCCCGGTTATTCAGCACCCGGGCCAGCCCCAATCTGTCACCGTTTTGGTGGCAGAGGGCCTCCTGCTGGCGGTAACAGTCCAATGCCCCGTCTATCGCCCCCAGGCACCAATATATCACCCCCTGGTCGCCCAGAGCGTCGCCGATGCATTCTTTGTCGTCCAGCCTTTGGGATATCTCAAGCCTTTGCTGATTGTAATCCAGCGCTTTTTGATACTGCCCCTGCATGCGATATACCCATCCCAGATTTCCCAGCACCATGGCCAGCCCTTTAAGGTTTCCGGCCGTTTCATTAAGGCTTCGGGCCGACATAAGGGAATCCCTGGCTTCGTCGTACCGGCCGCGGTTGCCAAACAATACTCCCAGCCGGGACCGGCTCTCGGCTTCGAGCTGCGGCCGGACGGCCTTAGCAGCGGCCAGAGAGTTCTCCCGGTATAATTCCTCGGCCCGGTTCCACTCTCCGGTCAGGTCCAGCAGTTCAGCCTTGCGGTGGATAAGGTGATAGGGATAAAATTCCTCCGTCGGCTTTGGTATGACTATCCATACCAATTGCTTCCTATGTCTGACGGCCGGATTCATTGTCAGCAGGTCAAATGCAGGCAGGCAACGACCTTCTCCTTTTTGCCGGATGAATTATTGTATTCTTCCACGGCTTTTTCAGTGGGCATCACTAAAAGCCGGATGCCGTTACCCCGGCAATATTCCTCCACCTTCTGGTCCACCTGCATCAGACCCGGCAGGCCCTGGCCTACGATCAGGACTTCTGGCTTGAGTGCTAAGATGTCCGTCAGGTCCTCCATCTGCAGCAGGTGGCCTTCCTTGCGCCACCACTTGTCGTTGACATGGCCGGGATAGATGGTCAAGTCGGACTTAAATTCCTGGCCTCCGATCTTGATCAACCCGAAGGAATAGCTTTCGATCTTCATGCTAAAACCATTTTAGTTTTTCTTTTTCATACCGGTAAAATTTTCCCAACAGATGCAGGCTGCAAGCCCAGCAATACAGCCCCGTGAATACGGCCACTGCCGGGCCGATAAAAGGGATCTCCCACAAAAGCAGGGCCGGCATGGAGGGCAGCAGCAGCGCCCAGAACAGAAGGCAGAGTTTAAGGTAATTCCGGCCGCTTTTGGCCATGGAATCCAGCACCTGCGAGGGCAGCAAAGAGGGCCACAGTTTTTGGGACATCACCATCATCAAATATGACATGGGAAAATACAGCATTCCCAGCAGCAGGGTGAAAACTGTCAGGGAAACGGAAGGGCTTATTTTTTTCTGGGCGGTGGCCATGATCGTCATGATCAATGGCATGAAGGACCACAAACCCACCGCCAGCGCCTTAAGGGCCGGGCCCAGCAGGTTGGCAAAAACATCCCCAAACCCCGGCCAGTCGGGAAAACCCGATTTTCCCGCGGCTGCCCTTCGGGTGATCGAAGTATACAATCCCGGCAGCATCAGAATAATTACCAGCCCCAAGATCCCTCCCAACGCAAAAAAGACTATGGAGAATATCCTCAGCAGGGGCATGGCCTCCAGCAGGGACTCGAATATTTTCCCGGAAGCAAAGAACAGCGACGCCAGGCCCAACATCATCAATCCTTCCCTCTGGGCAGGGTAAAGCAGGATGCTTTTCATGTCCCTCCAGAAAGGGATCTCCTTTTTATGGGTTTCCCGCCACTGCCCGAATTCATCGGGGCCCAATTCTACCGCTAGCGCTTCTGTTACCAAAGGATTTTCAGGTTCCAGCTCCCCGGCTGTCAAAAGATTGTGCCTGGCTTCTTTGGGCAGGCCTGCCTCCCTTGCGGCCCGGGACAGTTCCAATAGGTCCTGAACCTGCGGCTTTTTGTCTTTCAACGAATCCTGGAGCCGGTTGAACTCATCCAGTTTGGCCGGACTGATGTCATCCTGGTTCATCGGACCTCCTTATTAATGTAGGGAGCAAGTATTTTCATTATCCGGGGGTCCGGTTTTATCCCGGCCTTGACGGCCCGGTCATAAAATCCTGCAGCTTCGGCAAACTTGTCCTGGAGGTAGCAGGCCAGGGCCAGGCGGTCCAAGGTCTCGGGATCATTTGAATTCAGGGCCAGGGCAGCGCGGTACTGAATTTCGGCCCCGGGCCAGTCGCCCAGTTTGGTATAGACCAAACCCAGGTTCTTGCGCAGGCCGGGGTCATCCGGGAGATTTCGGACGGCGCTGATGAAGGCTTTTTCTGCCCCGGTCCACTTGCCCTGTTCCATCAGGACCAAGCCCAGGTCACTCTCTATCAGCGGATCGCCGGGCCTTAAGACCAGGGATTTTTGGAATTCCCTTTCTGCCAGATCCGCATGGCCTTGGGCGTAGTAGCGCTGGCCCAGCACCGTATGGGCAAAATACGAATGGGGCGAATGCTCAATGGCGTTTTCCCAAAAAGAGATATCGTTGCGGTACACAGCGGAGTGTTTCGTGGTTGTTGCAGAGAACAATAACAGTACAGTAACCGCCGGGAGCAGTGACCATTTTTTTTCGGACAGTTTTTGAACCGGAACCAGCTCCATCGTCATCATCATAAAACCCATCAAGGGCAGGTAGAGGCGCTGTTCCAGCAGATAAGCAAAGTTCAGGGTCCTCAGCGCCGTCGGCAGCAGAAAGACCAGGAACCAGGCGGCTCCGAAAAGAAAGTATCTTTTCCGGGTTATCCCCCCCAGCAGGGCCAGGAGCAACAGGAGGACCAGGGTGGCCAGGCCCCAAACCGGCTGAGAGTCGGCCGGGATGGGCATCACAGAAAGGTTGACGGGAAAGACGATCTTTCCCAGATAACTGAATAACCCGATGACATTCTCATATTGCGTGTTGAACTGGGGAGTGACATCTTTTGCCACCTGCCATCTCATAATCATAAAAACAGCCAGCACTGCAAACCATACCGCACCCGGCGGCCAAAGGTTTTTATACTGCCATTTGCGTTTTGATGGCAAGACTAAGATCAGGCTGCAGATCACCGGGACGATCACCGCCGTTTCCTTGGCAAACAAGGCTCCGGCAAAAAAAAGCCCATGCAGCCACAGCCAGCGGGGTTTATAAAGATATTTTATAAAGGTCATCACCGAACCCAGCACCATTATAGCCAGCACCGTTTCGTAACGGCCGGGGATGAAGGCCACGGCATGGGTAAGCACCGGATGGCAGGCAAACAGCAGACCAAAGAACAATGAAGTTTTCCGGGGATATCCCAAAAGCAGCAGAAGCTTGAAAAACAGCTCGGAAGCTAAAAGGTGAAAAAAAATGTTGGACAAATGATAGCCCATCGGATCCTTCCCGGTCCACAGGGCGTCGGCCATGAATGTTAGCGTCACCAGCGGCCGGTAATAGACGCCGGGAGACTGCCAGTTCATGTCGGTCTTGAAGGCGGTGAATATATTATGCCAGGATGAGATGTTCCCGAAATTTTGCAGTATCAGGTGATCGTCGTCATAATTGGCGAACCCGAAGAAGACCGCCCTGAAATAGACCGCCAGCCCCAGCAGGGCGATGCCAAGGTATGGCCGCCAGCCCTCGGTCAGCCGGTCAAAGACCAAAGAAGGTCCTTTGATGCTCATGTCCTTCAACACTGTTACGACAGGCGCGGTTTACAGATGATCTCGTGGACCTTCAGGTCAAAGAAATCCTGGGCGTTGACCGGGGTCAGCACCACCGCGGTGTCGGCCCCGCTGCCGGTGCCCCCGATGCAGACCGCCTCCTCCCTGACCGAGACCAGTCCGGCGTCGGCCGCCATCAACGCTATTTCCAGACAGACCTTAAACCCCTGGCCCATGGTGCGCAGGGTGTAGGCGATGATCTCGTCCAGCTGGTAGGTCTTCAGCTTGAAGCGCACCGCCCGGTTGACCCCGCCCAAAGCGTGCTGGCAGGTAAGGACCTTGGCCCCCAGTTTTTCCAGACCGTCCTTGTTCTCTTTGGACAGTTCCTGGATGTCCTTGGCCGAGAAGCCTGTGGAATGCGTCACCGCCACAACAGTGAAGTCTTTGAACAGTCTGGCGGCCTCCAGGGCCGTGGCTCCGGAAGTGGTGGCAATTATGATATTCTTGATCCCCAGCTCTTTTGCCCTTTGTCCGGCCAGCTCAAAAGTCTTTACGGTGTTGCCTGGTCCGGTCTTCTCAAAATAAACCTGGTTCATGTTTTCCCCTTCAGCCTTTGATTTCTTTTTTCGATCTCTTCCATGATCTCCTCGGCCACCTGCAGCGCCCTCAGGCCGTCCCGGCCGCTTACCAATGGGATCGTGTCATTGATGATGCAATCGGCAAAGGATCCCAGTTCGGCCTTCAGCTGCTCGACCTGGTCGATCTCCGGTTCGATGAGTTCCATTACTTGTGAAAGATCGGACACCCCGCCGGGATCACCCTTCAGCTTGTGGACCCTGACCCCGTGATTCAAAAAGTCCACGGCGACGTAGGAATCCTTCTGGAAGAACCGCATTTTGCGCTCTTTTTTGCCGGAGATGCGGGAGGCGGTAAGGTTGGCCACGCACCCGTTCTTGAACTCCAGCCGGGCGTTGGCGATGTCCTCCCGGCCGCTGACCAGGCTGCAGCCGATGGCCGAGACCCGCTCCAGCTCGGAGTTGACAAGGCTGAGGACGATGTCGATGTCGTGGATCATCAGGTCCAGCACCACCGGCACGTCGGTGTTGCGTCCTCCAAAGGGTGAGATCCGCAGACATTCGATAAATTTCGGGTCGTGGATATGGGGGGACGCAGCCAGCAGCGCCGGATTGAAGCGCTCGATGTGCCCCACCTGCAGTTTGAGGTTATTGGAACCAGCCAGTTTTAACAGCTCTTCGGCCTGCTCCACCGTGGCGGTGATTGGCTTTTCCACCAGTACGTGTTTTCCTGCCTCCAGGGAGTCCCTGGCTACTTGATGGTGCATGGTAGTGGGAACAACTATGCTGACCGCATCCACCTGTTTCAGCAATTCCCGGTGATCGGCAAAGAACGGCACCTGGTGCCTCCCGGCGATCTCCCGCCCCCGGGTTTCATTGAGGTCGGCCACTCCGGCCAGTTCGGCATTGGTAAGTTCGGCGCAAACCCGGGCATGGTGCTGGCCCAGGCTGCCCACGCCGATGACGCCGATTTTAAGCTTAGCCAAATGTCATTCCTTCCTGTCAAAGATTTTGGATATATCCGGTAGCTGGCCTGTCAGTTCTCCCACTTTGCGGCCTTAAGTTTTTTTGCTTTCTCCTGTTCCACCTTCTGCTCGATGGCGATTTCCGGGATCGAGCCGGCATCTCCGGCCAGCACCTCGTCCAGCGCCCGGTCGTACCCGGCCCGGTCTTTCACCTCCGGGTAATAGTTCTCGGCCATCAGCACCTTGGTGGCCAGGTAGGCCGGCGCTATCGCGATGGCCTCTTCATAGTATTGCTTCGACTTCTTCATGTCGCCGCCCGCTATGCCCGGGGCTATCGCGTAAAAGGCCCCCAGCCAGCGGGCCGGTCCGCCGTAATAAAAGGCCTTGTCTATGGAATACAGGTAGGTGATCATCTTGCGGGCCTGCTTGGCGGGACCCAGCTGCTTGAGGATGTTGCGCATCTTTCCCCACTTGCCGTAGCAGGTGGCGGCCCAGAAGATGCCGCCGGCGAATTCTTTGGGCACCCCGTTGATGGCGTCGCCCATGCCTTTCTTTTCGGCCTGATAGCGCTGTTTGAACCCCGGGTCGTAGCACAGCGCCTTGATCCCCCACTCGTAGCCGGTGTAATAGTCCCTGGATTTCTGCTCCCCCTGCTCGAAGGCATCGGCCAGGAAATAGTAGGCGTAGGACAGCCTTTCGGCCAGGGCGTAGCTGGGCTCAGACTCGTAGGCTTTCTGGTAGATCTCTATGGCCTTTTTCAGCGAGGCCGGTTCCCCTCGTTTTTCCCAATATTGTTTGGCCTCGTCAAAGCCAGGCTGGGCTTGCAGCAGCGAAGCACACAAGGCCAGGATCGCCAGGACAATGGTCATTTTTCTCATGGTTATACCTTTCATATTGATCTGATTTAATGCACGTTTTCCGGGCCGGTCAAATAGAACTTCTCTTTTGTCATCCGCACCATAAAGACATCTGTCCGCGATGGGTCGTGTTCGAAACCAATTGACAGGAGCGCTTTCTGTCCGGCGGTGTTCTCCGGCGCGATCGGATCGGCCATCACCTCGCCGCCAAAGACGCTGAAAAAGTATTCCAGGATAAGCCTGGCCGCCTCAGAACCGTAGTTCTTGTATCTGTGGCGCGCCTCGACTTTAATGTTGAATTCCGCCGTTTTCGTGCCGGGGTCAAAACGATGGAAGCTGGCCTCGCCCACCGGCAGGTTCTCCCGGTTGATTATCAGAAAATAGCGGTCCCCGGGCGAACCGGGATCGACCATTTTTTCGAACCAGCGCCGGGCCTGAAGGGCATCAATAATCAACGGGCCGCCCACTTCCTTCATGGTGACCGGATCAGCCCACAGCTCTTGAATGTACGGCAGGTCATCAAGGCTTGGAGGGCGCAGTCTGACATTTTCCGATGTTAAATTCAGATCTCTGTTCATAGGGCATCAAAGGTTAATAATATCCTAATAAAACCGCTTTGTAAAGCAAAAAAAGCCCCCGAATCACGGGAGCTTTTCGTTGGGAACAGTGGACCTAGGCCCTGTACTTATCGATGTAACAGAATTCATCAAAAGGCAGCCTTGGAGGCCGGACGGCCTCGCCCGCGGCCTGGTCCGGGCTCAGTTTGGGGCTTATTTTTTCATCGCGCTTCCCAACGTTGATCAGCGTGATCAGATTCATGTCCTCCGGGATGCCCAGCACCTCCCGGGCTTTGGCCGGATCGAACCCGGCTATGGGATGGGCCACCAACCCCAGCTCCGTGGCCCGAAGGATCAGAGACATCACCCCCATCCCGGTGTCGAACAAATTATACTCCCGGCCGTCCTTCATCACACAGTCCAGTTCCTTTTTGCTGAACACGGCAATGATCATTGAAGCCTCCTGCGCCCACTCGTTTCCCTTGGAAAGGGCCGGGCGCAGTTGTGACAAAGCTTCCCGGCCGTAAGCAAAGACGAAACGCCAGGGCTGCTTGTTGAAGCAGGAGGGGGCCAGCGAAGCGGCTGTGGCCAGGTCCTCCACCATTTCTTTTGTGATCTGGACCGGGGCCAGCGAGCGGTAGGCCCGCCGGGACTGGATTGCGGTTTTGACGTCCATGGTTTGTATCCTTTTTTTCAGTAGTATCTTCGCTTATTGAAACAATATACTACCGATTTACCGATTTTTCAAGCCTTTTTACGCTTCTTGAATTGACGTAACTGGCAAAGACCATCAGTACCCGCGGTCTAACGGGCTGTTGGTATTTATTATACAATACCCGCCGCACCTGCCCCACCGAGTCGTACTGGGTGTTGACGATGGTGGCCTTGCCGTCCGTCTCCCGCTTTTGGGACTGGATTAAAACCCCAAGGCACATGCTTTGGGGTTTTGTCTGTGCGTCGTAATGTTGTAAGCATTTATTATTGGCTTTTATTCTTTTCTAAATAATATGGATTATCAAAGATACAGAATTTACCTTCATCAAAATATGCTATGCTACGCCCATCGGGTGAAAATGATATATGGTATGTTTCTACGGAATAAGCGTATTTGTAGCCAGGATGACCATAATCACTATAATATTTAAAAGGTAAAATGTAAGTATTTTCAATAGCTCCACTTTCAATATTTATAACGTAAAGTTTTGCAGAATCAGTTTCTGTCTTGGTCGTAATGAACAATTGTCTGGCACCATTATAATTTGGCACACACATACTAGACACACTATCTTTAATAGAGGTAAGTAATACTAACTCTTGTTTACTTTTTATGTCGCCTTTATAAATATCGAAACCTCTATTACTATCAGATACATATGTCGAAAAAATAAATTTACTGGTATCTATAAAAGAGATATATTTCGGTAAATATTTACCATCCAAGGTCATTATTTTAGTTTCGCTGCCAAAGTCATTGTTTGTATTTATTTTAACAAAATCGAATGTATTACTAATAAAATAATCATTTAGCCAATTAATGTAACCAAATTTACCTTTGGCAGCTAATATATAACTACTGCTTGGGTGCCAACAAAAACCAAAACATATTATTTTGTTAGCATTTTGTACGTTTTTTGATTCATATAAGTACTTTACTTCATTCTGATTTTGTACATCAAGGATTGAATAATCCCAATCATTAAATGTCATCCTTGCCATAAATTCACCACCCATTAGTTTTTTTGGAAATAATTCATGACGTGATTTTGAACTTTTAAATAATATCAGCTTTTTAGAAGCCCCTGGTGATACATCATAATTTAACAGATAATAGTCTGTGTTTAAAATCGGTTTAGGTTTCTTGTGCGTTATATTGTATTCAAATAATTCACCACCCAAAGGCATCATATAAAAAATAGTATTATTGCCATCATAATACAATTTATCTACAAAGCCAACCCCGACATTGTATGGGTAATTATATTTATTGATTTTATAACTGCCGCATTGAAAAAGGAATACGATTGGTATTATAGTAATTAATATTTTAAGCATTTTAGAAATCCTTTATTTTAATTAATTAAGGTTTCAGGTATTCGTAAAATTGCTTTAACAAAGAAGAGAGATTAAATTGAACCGCTCTGTTAATATTGTTCATTATATTAGGCATCAACGCACGTGCAGGATTATCATATATTTTTGAAGGTTCATATTCACCCGTTAGCACATTCTCAACCCATTCTGTATCATGGTATTCATTATTTCCACTTATATAATCTCGCAGGTGAAATCCTTCATGTAACGTACCGGCAATTAAAGTATTAATATCAATGTTTTTACCTACAGTTATACAGTTACCATCAGTTCCTATTTTATAATTATTACCTTCTGTCATCTCAATTTTTGCACAACGATAGGCCGCAACATTTTCTCTAGCATCTGCATCACCATATAATGCTGAAACATATAACGTACGCATCATTGTGTTTTGTATTTCTTTACTAACATCTTTAAAATTGACACCTGAACTCGCCCACATATACGCCGGGGCTGCTTGTTGTGCTGACCAATTACCATTTTCAACCGCTGGATCCACACCCCAACCACAATAAATACGATTTATTACATTACCCCATTGATCGCAATCAATAAATACGATGCCGATTTCTTCATCACCAGGCTGTATTGCACTA